>CAZWLS010000001.1:0-2182 GCA_964634415.1 uncultured Roseivirgaceae bacterium
CATGATAATGATCAATGATGCTAACGGGAGATTTGCATTTAAATTTTTTATTAAAAGATTCTAATATTCCATTAGAATGAAAAATGAGATGATCTGATATTGAATAAATCTTCGCAAACATCCAGGCATCCCAAACAGCAGGTTCATGCGGTAAAATATTGTGAACTGTTCCAAGAATTTTTACGCCTTTTAAACGAAGAAACGACAAGAAAAAAAAATCAAGAATGCTAAGCTTTAACCAATGAAAATGAAATATCGATCCTCTTTCAACTTTCACCAATATTCGAAACCATCCAACTAAATAATAAAACAGCTTCCCAATGGTTCCAGACTGACCGTACTTACCAAATGCAGGTATTGCAGTGTCATTAGAATATACGCTCCCATATGATGTGAATACGCCAATACCTTCTCCCACAATATTGTTTACATATTTTGCGGTATTGGTTTGTCCATTTGGTTCAAGGATGTATGTTGCCACAAAGGATTAATTAAGAATTTAACTTGAGGAGCCTAAGAGTTTAGAATCCTTCTTCTCCAAACAAACAGCGCTTTATACAAATAGTACAATAGTTTCTTTATTGGCGAATGATTTACACCATATTTTTCTTTGATCTGAATTAGGTTTTCATTCTTTACTTTAATCCATTCTTCAAGCGAGCTTTTGTTTTCATCATACATCCTCAAAGCTCCCAATATTTTATTTACCTTCTCGAATTTGGCTCCTTTGATCCAGATGCGCAGAAAAAACTCATAATCCATCGCAAACTGGATATCCTCATCTAAATACCCTGTTTCTTCAAGCACTGAACGTTTCCAAAAGGCAGATTGATTACTGATGTTCATATTGGTAGTGTGCATGATCCCCCACCCGCAAAATGGAGGATAATAATATTTTTTGATGATCCCTCCATCCTTGTCAATATTCGTTTTATCACCAAAATACACATCCTTTCCACCATTAGTGCTAACATATGAATCTGCTATTGTTTTAAAAGCCTCCGGATAATAAATGTCATCGCTATTCATCCAAGCCACTAGATCGCCAGTACTTTTTTTGAAGCCTTTATTAATTGCATGTGTCTGACCATTATCTTCTTCAGAAACCCAATAGGTGATGTCTCTATCGTATTTTCTTAAAATATCAACGGTATTGTCAGTAGATCCTCCGTCAATAACGATTAGTTCTAAATTGGGATAACTTTGATCAATAATTGAGTTTAATGTCTCCTCAAGGAAATGCCCCTGATTGAACGATGGAACGATTATTGACATTTTGGGATAATCCATGAATGACATTTTATGAAATATCTAAAGACTTTTTAATTGTGTGATGGTTATTATCTTCGGATCAGAACACAAAGGTATCTTTTATTGAATCCTTAATAAAATCATATGAAATCAAATCTCTATTTATTGGCACTTCTTTTAGGGTTTTTTTGCATCAGCCAAGAAACAACGCCAAACCTGAATTACAAATTGCAAACCAGGTTTGAGAATTGTTCCAATGTGGATGACAATGCTTCAAAAGAACTAATCAATTCCTTAAAGGACAATACCTATTGGAAGGATGTTAATTACCAATGCTATAGAAGCGCCAAAAAGGGTTTAGGAAAACTTTTAACACTAGCCAATGCATATAAATGTGAAGAATCTAGATATCATAAAAATCAAGAGCTAGTATCCATAATTGAGAATGGAATAAAGTACTATTTAAACTCGTTAAGAAATTCAACACGAGGGTGTCCGGACACGTGGTTTGATAAAGAAATATCAAACCCTCAATCCATTGTCAATCTTATGTCGCTGATGGGCAATGAAATAAGTGATTCTATCTTCAATGCAGCTCTGGATCAAGTTAAATCAGATTGGGGAAATGAAAGATTAAGTACGGGCCAAAACTTAATGTGGAGAGCAGACCTTATGCTCTCTAAGGGTATCCTCCTCAAGGATTCATCCTTAATTCAAAAGTCTATAACTGGTGTTGAAAGAGCTCTTTCTTTGACTACAGGAGAAGGAATTCAATTCGACTATAGTTTTCATCAACACAACGCTTATGATGATGGGCGTGGGATGCTCTATTCAGGCAGTTATGGTATGAGTTTTATTGAGACTGCTGCACAGGTAGCATTTCTTCTTGAAGGATCTAATTATCAATTAGGTAAAAAAGAATTAAATAATT
>CAZWLS010000001.1:2192-47704 GCA_964634415.1 uncultured Roseivirgaceae bacterium
CCGACGGAGTGAGCTTAATGATTTGGAAAGGATTCATAGATCCTAATGTAATCGGTAGGAGAATATCACATAAAACCAAATCGTTAGACGGGTTTGCAGAATCTGTTTCTACCATTGCAGAATGTGCTGATTCTACAAAAATGAAAGAAGGCCTGAGTCAGATAAGCTATGCTATTAAGCAAAAAACAAAGAATCAGGTAAGAAATAAACATTTTTGGAATTCTGATTTTATGGCTCACAATGGAAGAAATGCATATTATTCAGTCAAGATGGTATCCAAAAGAACAAAAGGAACTGAAATTCTTAATGGTGAGAACAAGTTGGGCTATTGGCTCCCGTTCGGAAGCACGATTATTCTAAATTCCGGCAACGAATTAAAAGACATCTCTCCCTTGTGGAATTGGCTCAGAATACCAGGGGTAACAAATTCTCAAAATTGGAATGGAATATTCAGTAAGAAAATAACTCAGGATACTGAATTTGTAGGAGGAGTATCTAATGGTACTTCTGGAACATCTGCAATGGTCTTAGACAAGGTAGGTTTGCAAGCAAAAAAGTCATGGTTTTTCAATGAAAACACGATGGTTGCAGTTGGCGCCGGAATACAGTATAACGGCAATGGTAAAGTGACGACCACCATCAACCAACTAAACTTTGATAAGTCCCTAAAAATTTTCTACCCAGACGGAGCAGTTGAGATTAAAAATGACACAACTTTTTTACTACCTCGCAAAACTAGAATCGTTCATGGAGGTATTTCGTACATGACATTTAATGCGAGTATGTATGTCAAAATCGAAAGCAAAAAATCAAATTGGAATACCATTGGCAAGTCCAACGAAAAGGCAGAAGGAAGGATATTGACCATGTGGATTGAACATGATCTAGAGGAACAAAAAGTCTATCAATATGCTGTAAGCACTTCCAATGATTTCGATTCAATTGAAGTATTAAGAGCAAACAGCACAACCCATGTAGTCTCAACAAAGGATTCAAGCTATTCAAGTGCAGTGTTTTACAATCCTACGGATATAGAACTGCTTGGCGAAAGAATCACTGTTTCTAATCCTTGTATTATGATGTTACGTGATTTAGGAGACAGTTGGGAAATGACTGTATCGAGCCCTACTCATACTTCAGTAGAATTTAATATTTCTGGCGAATTTGAAAGCACAGATGTCGAAGTGAGGGTAAGAGAGGGTCAGTCTAACTTTCGTTTAGCTCTCGAGGCGAATGAATTGATGGGTAAATCAAAGCAGATCATTCTTAAAAGAAAATAGAAGTTAGGCAATGCTCCAGTCGGTATCAGAATAAAAATGTTTTGATACTGGCTCTGCCAACTTTCGAAGCTTGCTTATTTCATTTTCGTCAAAGCTATTCTTCCACCCTTGGATTAAGTCCTTGCTATTTCTCTTCATCTGATGAGTCACTTTACCTTCGGCTTGAGACGGATTATCATCACCAGTGAAAGATGATATTTGCTGAACGACTTCATCGGACCAGTTTAAATCTAGTTGATTGTATAGTGTTTCAAAACCAACAATCGGGTCCAAGGAAATATCTTCATGCCTCACTTGAATCCAACTAGGATTGTTATCTAAATACGTTTTTAATACTGAATAAATGCATTTCCATACAATTATCGCTTGCTCATTAAAAGTCATATTTTTTGCATCAGTGAGCTCATTGGAAAATGATTTCAAATGATTCACCATAAGTTTTTCCTGACTTAATAAGTCTTCAAAAGGAAATGCCCATTCCATTCTCTGTAGACTTTTTACAAATGCCATTGGATGCCTAACGACGACAACAACTTTAAAATCAAAAGTTTCTGCGAGCCATTCACTTGAAAGCGCGCAAATTGGGTCTTTAATTATCTTTCTATCAACTCTAAATGGAGGTAGCCAATGCTTTAATGATCTGCGAGGATATACTTTTCTAACTTTATTGTCTAAAATCCTTTGGTAAGCTGCTTTGGCCAGGTTTTCATCTACATCGCCGATATAAGCATACCATTTTTCGGCCAGGTCATCTAGGCTATATGCCCAATCTCCTAGATTAAAAGGTTCATCAACTATCTCGGTACCGCCTCCGAAGTTTAACATATTGGCAAGCCAAGTGGTGCCAGATCGATGGACGCCTGTGACAAGGATTGATTTCTTACTCTTCATGTTCTGTTATAACCAGGCAAGTCACAATGATGAATGAATATATCCAATATCGTGGCGTGACAAAGGCACCTGTAGAAAAATTATAGATGATAAAAAAAGCACCAAATATGATAAGTTTTTTGACGCTTAGTTTATTCCATAAATAGGTTAAAAAAGTTAAAAAAAGGAAAAAGAATCCAAAAACTCCAAAGTATGAAATGAAATTAAAAAACCCATTATTACCTAACAATTGATTGGGATCTCCCACCGATTGGTATCTAGTTACCTTCAAAGAGTATCCCTTATTCAATATTCCAATTCCAAAGAAAGGATAGTTTTTAATCACATCTACAGAAGTGAACATTGGATAAATTAAGCGCTGGTTTACACTTCCATCATCACCAGATGAACTTTTTTCCAATCTACCTGCTAACGCACTTATTTGCTGAATTTCCTCAGCATATTTAATTCCAATATATGCTGCCGTGCTAAGAAAAGTAACAAGTATTACAATCGAAGGAATCTTATTTTTTGAAAGCAATAAATTAGAAAAGAATAGAATTCCTAATGAAAGAATAACGATTGGACTTGCTTCTGCCCAAAACATATAGAGGTGTAAGATTAATGCTTTGAAAAAAGTCTTATTGCTAGGTTTTAATAAATACCAAGCATTACAAATAACCATGAAGCCTTTCGTTAGATGTGAAGGCTCTGATGTAAAAAGTTTAGGTCTTACATGTCCAGTTAAAGCTACATCACGAACATCCCCGGCATAAAGGCTTTCACTGTAAAATAATGATCTGAAGAAATCACTTACGGGCCTTAAAATCCCTGCTATTTCTAGTACTGAACCAAAAACAAGGAAAACGAGGAATGTCCCCAATACCTTCCGAAATGTTTGCTTGTTTTCTTCAGAAAACTTTTTGTAGAGAATGACACCAGAAATAAGAGATGCGGACATTAGAACCAATCCTTTCAGTTTCGCTATTATGGCCCCAGGGGTAATAGGGCTAAGAAACATTCCTATTACAATGATCCAGAAAACTCCTAGAATGAATGCGAAATCCTTCTTATTTATCAGTCTTCGACTGAAGACAAGCATTAAAATCACTAGCGAAAGAATAAAAAATGATGGTATGCCCGGGCCTATCGGTAGAGGTAGGTCTGTGTAGGAGAAAAACAGTAACCCTAATATGAAAATATAGTGACTAATTTTTTTCAACCTGAGGCATAATTTGGTTTGCAGCGTACAGCTTTATATCAAACGTGTCCAAAATTGCTTGAGACGCCTTTAGATCTTCTTCCGAAACATTTTTAATCCACTTCCCAACCAATTCTTCAGATGCACCACTCCTAATCATCTTCTCAGTCTCAGCTTTACTCAGCCTTTTAGTGGACCTGGATGGCAAACCTGCTTGCTTTAACATGTATGATGGGTCAGCTATTTCTAGGTAATCCGCTATTTTTTGAATCTCTTCTTCTTTATTGACTACAAGATGTTCGTAAGAAACATACAACCATTCTTTCGTCTGCATTAATCTAATCGGTATTAAATTTTCAAGAACCCAATTCAATACATGCTTTTCAATTAAAGAACCACCTTCATAAATCTTAGAACAAAGTGAATATTGTTCTTTACTAAGATGCTTATCAATGAAATTTTTATTTTCTACATAACCCTTTAGATGTAGTCCCCAGTTGTTTCTAATCGCAGCTAACCCACAAGCGATCGGATGTCTGGTAAAATAAATCATGTGCGAATCGAATTCTTCAAAAAACTCGATCACCGATTTAGCCGCAGTAATTTTCACTGCGATTCGAGAGGTTCTAAAATTGAAATTGCTATCCCAAAATTTCCATGGAGCATTCAACCTTAAATCATTGGTATAAATTTCGTTGATATAGGTACGTATCTTGTCTTTTGTTGGATCATCTAAAGTTCTAATGTGGCCATCTTCAGTAATTGGCAAATAACTTAAACAATGTTTGGAAGCAGTGTAAATTGAAAAAGCATGATCAATGAACGTCATGCCAGGGTTAGCTCCAAGAATTTCCATCATCCAGGTACTTCCTCCCCTTCTAGTTGCGAACAATAGAACATTTTTTTTATCCCCCTGCCTATGTTTTACAAACGACCAGACAACAACTTTAAAAAACTGTTTAATTAGTCCTTTTATCTCTAATGAATGATGATTAGCCATTAATGATCAACTTAAATACCACTTACTTTTATTTGTGCCAAAAAGCACATTCAGTTTAAGTTTCAGAATTAACCTGTAAGCAAAGATCCCAATTAAATCTCGTAAAATATATTTTGGGCTAACACCTATTTTTTTGAATTCTGATGTCAGCTCCTTCTTATCATAGCCCTGATTAGCATAAGCACTTGCAGAAGTCTTTTTTAGGAAACTTTTTACATACGAACGCCTAACCAACCCACTTAAATTATTTTTCCACTTTTCATTCGATTTCTTTTGGATATCGGAATATTCGAATTGGCCTGTTGGATCTCCCATCGAACCTTTCTTAAAAGTGTGCTTGTGAAAATCCTCCATCATTTTTTCAGAAAAATCTAAATCCAAATAATTCATAAGCGATTCTAATTCTTCTTTCGGTTGAGAAATTAGTTGCTCATAATTCATACTGAATGATTTATTCGCGTGAGCTTCATAAGACTTTGAAAGCAGTTCAAAGCCTGAATATATGTCATGATGGTACCTTGCAAAAAACCTAAAGTTGTTATTGCAAAATGTATCTAATATTGAGTTGTAGATGGAAATAGGATTCCTGAATAAAAATACAAACTTAGCATTCGGAAATACCTTAACTATTTCGTCAATGATCAAATAATACCTTGGTGTTTTATCGAGAAAATAGATTTCTCCGTTATCGCAATATTGACTGTATATTTCTTTTAAGTGCTTATTGAGCAATTCCTCATACCCAGTGGAGTTTTCAGGAAAATCTGCAATGAAATTAGTTACGGCTCTTTTTTGAGCCTGGGAGGAATACTTACTTAGAATACCTTCGTTTTCTGTCCAATGAAAGTATGGAAAAAGCAACCACGGCTCAGGGGTTGACTTGATGTTATCATCTGTCATTAATATCCGCTGCAATAGTGTCGAGCCCGACCTAGGTAGGGAAAATAGAAATATCGGTTCTTTGAAAGCTGAGTTTTTCATCTCCTTAGGCTCAATATAGTTTTCTTAATTTTATTCTTAACCTTAGAAGAAAATCCTAACTGAAGATTGCTTTTAAATTTAGTTAGAAGTGAATCTCTCTGCGATTCAGGGACATTCTTATCAAAAATGTAATTGAGCCAGTATAATTTTTTCTTTGTTTTGGCTCTAGATAAGCTTGATTTAATAAATCTATACCCAATACCAACCTCACCGGTATATTTAAAATTTGCCTTCTGAGACATGCGGATTTTCAGGTCCCAATCTTCATAGATTGGAAGATTTAGATCAAACCCGTCAACTTCCTCGTATATTTTTTTTGAAAAGAGAAAGTCTCTGGGAATGAAACCCTGTCTAATTAACAGATTCATGAAAATTTCCCCTTCACTTACTTCCTTGCCACCGTTTATTTCATTTATTGGTTTATCACTCTCATCGATTCGCAATACACCTGAAAAGCCTATCTGATATTTATCAAAATTTGATGCTTTTAAGAGACTATATTCATTTACAATTTTGTTTGTATTCAAATACAAATCATCACTATCTAAAGTACTAATAAACTCACCTCTGGCTTCTTTTATACCTCTGTCTCTTGTGAAGGTAACACCACTGTTTTTCTCATTTCTAAGCAACCGAACTCGTTTGTCAACAAGGATGATCTTCTCAACTATTTCACAGCTATTGTCTGTAGAGCAATCATCGACGACAACGACCTCTAGATTTTCATATGTTTGATTAAGGACGCTTTCAATAGAGGATTTTATATAATCACTGTTATTAAAATTTGGGATCACCACTGATATCAAATGCTCTTCAATGCCCATCAATTCAAGCTGTATAATCAGAAATCATAGTCTTCAATTTAGCCACTTCATTCGATAATTCATTTTGATATGTACTGGCAAGATCACTTTGCTTTTGATTAACTAGCAATTGCAATGCTTTTCCAGGAGAGAGTAGCCTTCTTCCAATTTTTCCGAAGCAGAATTGTTGCATCCCTAGCTTACGACAGATATCGAAGGTTTTGCTCATCAGAGGTTTAGTTAAAGACTTTTGATAAGTGTCTATTGATATAAATGGAATCGAATTTGAGAGACATACCACTATTGGGTGAAATCTAACTCCTATGTAGCCAACCGAATTCACGATTGTTGAATACCATTCCAACGGATCTAGAGGCTGCTCGACAACACCATTCACGATGGACCCGTCTACAACTTGTCCTTCAGGGTGGGGAAAACTGTAGACTGATATTCCTTTAGCATTGGCTTTTCTAACAAATTTCTCAATCCATTTCTTTTTTAAAAGATTCTTATAAGGACTAAGAAGAATATAAGGTTTTTCAACTGGCTGAGCATTTAATGATGGAGCCAAACCATCAAGCAGAAAAACAGGATCAATCGTTTCTACGGCGTTTATTCTTGAATCCAATTTCTTCAAGGCTCGGTTAGTCCATAAATCCCTCACAAGAACTTTGTCAAATTTCACCAACAAACTACTAATCCCCTTCTTTGTATTTTCTTTTAATCCATCAAAGTCAGATCCCATATTGCTCACAGAAACAAAGCCTCTTTTTTTCAAAGAGAGGTCAGAGTTAAATGTCCAATCAAGCCAAAATGGATTAGGGAAATTCAGGTCCTCACGAGATTTAGATTCATCCAGTCGAAACAGCGCATCACTTCCTGACAATACTAAATCAAAATTGTACTTGCCTATCCCTTGTGAAAGCTCTTCACCAGAACCATAGGTGTCGGTTAGCTCAAAATATGATGTAACAAATTTCTCATGTGCTTCTAATTGCTCAGGGGTTACATTTTTCTTGTTTATTTCTACTAGATCTTTAGGACGATAGTCGATGACTATTACTTGGTGTCCAAGTTCTTTCAGATAATTTGTAGTCCCTAAACATTGAAGGTTGGCTCCGAAATTTGGGACCCAGTGATGAGTAATAAGTCCTATTTTCATTTTATTCCTTCAAAATATCTTTTAGTCAAATGGTAGATTAATGTTAAGTCCATATCATCATCTTCGGCTATCAATTCTGAGAGCTCTTTGTTCATTATGCAAATTGGATTCCGCCCTTTTGTTCCTGTAAACATACTTGATGGGACATATTTCAATGTGCTTATCTTTCTATACCATGGACTTTTATCCACAAAGTTTTTATTCTTTCCAAAATGATAGCATTCATCCGGAGCATCAATCCAAATATCAGGTAATTCACCATTGAATACCACCCCCGTAAAATTCTTTCGATATGGACGAGCTTTCATTCCAAACTCCTTTGCCGGCCCATATGCATTAAACCTATCACATACCTGATTAACGACCTCATCAATTTGATCTTCTTTAATAGGTCCACCAAATCGAGATTCGTCATTTACGTACAAGCCATTGTAGTACCAATTTGCGAACACCTTAGAATTCTGATAATCAACTTCACCTAAAGTAGAATTGATATAGTTAAATCCCATCGGATTTTTCAACGCTTTTCTAACCCGTTTTAAAACCCACTTTACCCTGTCAACTACCGTGTAGTTTTTCTTTAAAAAACCACTTTCTTCTAAAAACACATTGTAGTTAACATGAAATTTTTGAGGCCGAGTCCCGTGATCTGCAGTTACAATGTGATTCTCAGGCGATAGTTTTTCAAAGATCAGTTTGATTTGATCATCAAAAATCGAATAAAACTGGGTGAGTCTATCATGCCAAACTTCTCCTTTTTTACTTTCTCCCCTTCTTATACGCTCTATTTCATAGGTCGCTAAGTAAGTAACGACCACAGGAGCTCTGAAGGCAATAAAACCAAAATCAACAGGCTGCTTTTCAACTAATGCAATGAAGCTTTTGACTCTATTAATCAACATCTCTTCGAGCTTGTCAAATAAAAGGTTAATTTCAGTAATTCCGGAAGGTTTCAATCTTAGATCTAGAATATAATTATGATCCTCCAAGACTTGCTTTATCCAATCACTTGAAACCATTTCATCTGGAATTCCATCAACCTTTGTGAGTCCTCCACCTGCACCAGAAACAAAAAAACCTTCAACGGATGGTGATGGATAAGTCGTAGGAACATTAATAGTACCTGATTTAAATCCTTTTTTTTCTACTAGCTCCCAAATTAGATCTGAATTAATATTCTTCTTTAAATCGCTAAATGAATAAGAAAGAGTAAACTCTTTAGTTCCTCCAAGCTTAGGTCTCAGATAAAATCCATTATGTTCAGAGCCATGCTTACCTGATATGATCTCAACCCATCCTCGGCTAAACAGATCTTCATTTAACTCAATTGAAGTATCATTCGATATTAATTGCTCCAAAAAAGGCATTTTGAAGGCTTCAAATGTACTAAGGTCTCCACCATCTATTCCTAGTATCAAGTATTTCATAGTATTATTTTATTCTTGCTTTAGCGCGAAATCCTAAATAATAAGAGTAAAAAATATCAAATTTTGCTCTATCAAATTTTCGGATAAGCAAAGTATATAGAATGCCTGCGATAAAAAAGATCAATGCTATTTCAATAATAACTAAGATCCTATTACTGTCATCGAGCATTATCATGCCTTTAGAAAAGTAAATTGCAGTGGATAAAATGAATGCAAGGAATCCAGGAATAACAATATTCTTGAAATATTTGGCCCAACTCAATTTGATCAACCTTCCTGCTAAGAAAAACTGAATAGGTTCTATAATTATGGTTCTGGAAAAAAACATTAACACGGCAACTTCCAGAGATATTTGACATCCAACAAAGAATAAAATACTTCCAACTACAGCTCTAATTATCGTAAGATTCATTCTCCATTTTGCCTTCCCTAAAGCAGTAATTACTGACCCATTGAAATAAGAGAAAGTGAGTATTAGGGCAGCGAGAACAAATATTTGAAAGAGCGATATACTTGGAGCCCATTTTGTTCCTAGTATTAGGATAATTTCGGAGCTAAAAACAATCATAAAACACAAAACGGGAAATATTATCACAGAAGCTAGTGAAGTGATTTTATAAAACGCACTTCTTACGTTATCTACGTCATCTTGCATTTTAGAAAAATAAGGCAAAGTGACTTTGGTCAATGAGACGGTTATGATGTTCATAACCAAAAGAAATAGTCGATTTGCTAATGAATAATAGCCCAGTGCCGTTGGTCCAAGAAAGTAGCCAATAAAAAGCCTTAGGCCCTGTCTATTGTAAATAGATACTAGCTCATTTAGAAAAATGAATTTAGCATATTCAAATAGTTTGCGAACACTTTTGAGTTGGAACTGAAATGATGGAGCCCATCTATTAAACGACCACAACATAATCATACCCATAAATGGAAGTGTAATTTGCTGCCATACCAAACTCCAATAACCATAATCATGAAAAGCTAATATTAAAGCAACTGAACCAGAGCTGAGTGTCGCAGTAATATTTCTTATGGCCAGAGACTTAAATTTCATTTCTTTCTGCAATAGACATTCCGGCAACACAGACAACCCCTTGAAAACAGGGATTATGCTCATTGGCTTCAAGATCTCAGCAAGTTGTGGTTGATTAAAAATCTTGCCAATAAAATCGCTTAGCAGAAAAATTGACAATGCGGTAAAAACTGCCAAGAATAAGATCAAATAAAAAGCAGTGCTGAGTTCGAGTTTAGTGACATCCTTCTTTTGAATAATTGCAACATTAAACCCAAAGGTGATTGCCATATTTAATAAGAGAATGAAGAATGAGGCCAGGTTAACAAACCCAAAACTCTCCACATTTAGTTGATAGGCCAGTATGAAGAAAACCCCAAGCGAGAAAAAATTTAGCAGTACAGCATCAATTGTTGACCACTTGATTGCATTTAATCCTTTACCCATCTTTTAAACTCTCATGAAGCTAACGAATGATAATAATGACAAAAGCCATTACTTCAATAAAAAACGCACAGAAAGAATACCAATTGAAACGAAGCCAGATAGAATCACAGAAAGCACTAGTATAACACCTCTTCTTGGTTCACTTCTTTCTACGGGGTATATGACTGGCTCAAGCACCGTAAATACTGGCTTATCTTTGTTCAATTCAATTTTAGCTTGCTCTAATTGTGAAGCTAACCCTTTGTAGACCTCAAATGCCACATCATATTCACTCTGTAATCTTTCTAGTCGAGTCTGCGAGGCTGCTGTGCTTGTAATTCGGTTTTTATCCTTAAATACGGCCAAATTATTCTGCCTTTCTTCGAATTCTTTCTTGGCTCTTTCAAAACTATTACCAACGAATTCCAATTGCGCCTTACTTTTTTCGATTCTAAATCTTGTGATTTCTTCAATAAGCAATTCGATAACTTTTTCTGTCAACTCAGAAGCAGCTGTTGCATCAGGCATCTTAGTAGTAACATGCAAAGCACCTGTTTCGGATTCGAGGTAAACTTGTATCCTACTTCTCATCAAATCCATAAGTATGAATTCTTCTTTAGAGAAATAGATAAAATTTCTTCCTTGCTGTTTTTTTACTTCGCTCTCCTTTTTCTTAAAGAGCTTTTTTATTTCATAAGGCAGTCCAATTGTATATTTCTCTACATAACCCATTAAAGAAGGGCTATCAAAATTTAAGAAGTATACATATGAGCTCATTGCCGAATCATACGCTTCAAAATGCAATGGTTCATTTAAAATGTTACTAAGAAATGGTTTGCTGTAAGCGATTTGAGGATACAAATCTGGTGTAATTGCCCCTCCTGCTGTTCCAGAACCAAGGTCAAAACCTGCTAAACCAGCAAGTCCACCTAACCCTCCCAAATTACCAAGGGGACTATCATTAGATTCAGGCAATAGCCGACAATTCGTCTCAAATTCTATCTTAGTAGTGAACGCGATAATCAAACCGAAGACACAAAAAACTATGCCTGTCTTGACAATGAACATCTTATTTTGCCAAATATATTTGGCAAGATCTATGACATTGATGTCGTCTTTAACATTATCTCTATCTTCCATTAGTTGCTCAATCTATCTATTACGAGTAGTAAGGTACCAACTGCCGATGTTAATGCTATAATTTCCCTTGCATCGATTTTCTCTCTATCTTCTTTTCTTGGAACGATAATATCCGCACCCGGCTTAATTGGAGGATAATTCTTAAAAAACAAGAACTTTTTAGTACGTTGTGCAGACCCATTAGCATATACTACATACGCCTTACCAACTTTGGCTTTAGATGAAAAACCTCCCGAAGCTGATATATATTTTTTAAGCGAAAGGCCTTGTTGATACTTAATCATATTTGGATAGAGCACTTCACCTTGGACTCGAACGGTTTCGAATTGCTTTGGCACACTTATTAAGTCTCCATCTTTAAGAATTAGATCAAATCGTGACTTAGGCTGAGCTAAGATTTTGTCAAGTTCTATACCAACTGCTTGACGATCTACTAAAACTTCTGCTCCACTTACAGAATCTCTTACTAACAACTTTCGGAGTTCTTGTGCTCTGAATATTCTTGCTTCAAGGTCATTTATCGAATCTTCCGTTTTCAAAGTCTCAGTAAGTTCTTTTTCATATTCAAGCATTTGCTCTTCTACTAAATCAAAATACTCTACAGCAACAGTACTTTCTGTCAAAAATTTAGCTTCTAGTTCTTCACGCTTCGCATCTAAGAGAGCTTGTATTTCCTCTTTTTCAAATTCAGTTCGAAAATATTCGGTCCTCCTTATTAGTGAAGAGCCTTCTGCATACCCATATTTCGTTAGTCCCCCGGCTCGCTCTATTAAATCAGAAACTTTATCATCATTAGATTCTAATGCGTAATATCCAGGGTAGTTAACCTCTCCCTCTATTTTCACCACCTTGTGCTGTCTTACCAGCGGTGTAGATTTGATAAGAACAAGGTCAAAAGGTTGTAATTGAAACTTAGATGCCTCTTCGTTTATTTCCAAGTCTCTATTTATTTCGAATGTGAATATTTGAGACGAATTTGATAGATCCTCATCTCCAGTCAATCTACGTGCAACCTCAATGGTAGACGTGCTTGCATCTTCTTTCAATCCACCTGAAAGCGCTACCAGGTCTTCCACGGTCATTGAATCTATATATGGAAAAACGCCGGGATTTCTTACTTGTCCATCAATCGTGATAATTTGGTTTTCATTCATATCAAAAATTGAAGAGATACGAATGACATCATCAGCACTAAGTGCAATATCCTGGTTATTGTTCAACACTTCCTGAACATCAAATGCAATATTTTTTAAAGAGAGAGAATTCGAAAGTCTAATAACATTGCCGCGATTCAAGTATGCGTCTTCTCTTAGTCCATTTGCTTTTGCGATCAGTGAAGCAAGCGTCATCCCAGGTTCTAATTCATAATATCCGGGCCTTCTTACAGCCCCCTCAAGTTTTACTCGATTGGAGTAAGTGTTCATCACTTTGGTAACGAATATTGAGTCTCCATCCATCATTTTCTCGGACCCAAACTCGGAGCGATCTACTGTTGAAACCTCTCTCTCGCTAGCTCCAATCCTGTCTATGGTTAGAAAGTCTTTAAATGCGCCATTTCGAAACCCTCCTGAAAAATTCAACAAGTAATCTACGGTCTCATTTTCCTTCAACTCATATATAGCAGGTTGCTTAACATTTCCAGCTAGCTTAACTCTGTTTACATATGGCTTAACGATTACGACATCTTGATCTAGAAGCTGAGGATTCTGATCGCTCTCACCCTCAAATAGGTATTTATAAACATCAAGAACGGCTATATTTTTACCATCTCTAAAGACCTCAATTTGTCTCAGAGATCCATTCTCAGTAGGCCCTCCAGCAAAGTAAAGAGCATTAAAAGCAGTTGAAAAAGAAGATAGTTCATATGTCCCGGGTTGAACAACATTACCAACTACATTCACTTTTATTGACCGAACCTGACCTAGTGACACTTGAATAAATGTATTAGGATTTCTTCCTCTCAAACCAGAATAAATCGATGCCATTCGATTAAAAATTCTATTCTTCGCCTCCTTTACACTGATACCTCCAAGACTTATTGGACCGATACCACTCACCAAAATTGTTCCATCCGGGCTAATTATTTCCTGATAAGTAATTTCCGAAGAACCATAAACATCGATTATTATCTCATCACCAGCTCCAAGTGTGTAACTCTGCGGTGTAGCAACATTTAATGAAGGTTCGAAGGTTATTTCAGCAGTCTTAAAAATATCCATACCGAATATTTCCAGTTCATTAGAAATTGAATCTCCTTCATTAAGAAAAGTGAAAAATGAATATTCGTCTTCCTCCTCTTCGCTACCTTCTCTTAATCGATCTGATGGAGAAGTGATTTGCGTATCGGTTGAAGTTCCCAACTGCAGTTGTCGAATTCTATTTCTCAATTTGCTTATCTGAGAACTTGACATTCCTCTCTGCTGCGCAACGAGTTCTAGTTGTTGCAACGTTAGACCACTTTCTTGCGCTCTATCTAAGAATTGCTGTATCTGAGCATCAGAAAGTTCATCAATGTTTACAGAGTTTAAGTCACTTGATGACAGATCATTTACATCCTGCGCAAGGCTTTGAATACCACAAATAATTGCAAGAAAGATCAGACAGTACTTAATTGTGTTCATTGGTTTGGATTCCAAATTAAAATGGTAAAACTATAAAGTATGGATTTAATAGGTTCTCCTTGTTATAGGTCAAAGGTGTTTCACCATCCTCTAAAACCACACTTCCACCGGCTTCTTTTACAATAGAATGAGCAGCCGCAGTATCCCATTCCATTGTTGGACCCAACCTAGGATATACGTCAGCGCTCCCTGAAGCTATCAACAAAAATTTTAACGAGCTTCCTTTCGACACAATACTTGGATTATCAAGTTTAGCAACGTATGCTTCCGTTTCAGGACTCATATGAGACCGTGAAGCTACAACTCTCATACCTGACTCACTAAGTTGCTTTTTAGTTGTACTAAGCTTGGTTACATCTCCATCTTTTTCCACATAAGCACCTGTGCCATTTATTGCCCAATACATTTCACCAATAACTGGTGGATAAACCACTCCAAGAATTGATTCTCCATTGTGTATTAGCGCAATATTGACAGTGAATTCACCATTTTTCTTAATGAATTCTTTAGTCCCGTCGAGAGGATCCACCATCCAAAAGTATTCCCACTTAGATCGCTCATCAAACGAAACATCCTTTCCTTCTTCACTTAAAATAGGAATTTCTGTTTTTTCTAGAAATGAGACGATCCTATTGTGAGCCGCTTTATCCGCCATTGTCAAAGGAGAATTATCCGATTTAGCCTCAATGGAGAAATCACCAGATTCGTATATTTCTAAAATATCTTCACCTGCAGCTTTTGCAGCTTCTTTAGCTATCTCAAGTAGTTTTTCTAAATCTAAACTCATATGATCATGCCTGCTGCCACAGTCTCGTTTGTTCCTTCATCGACAAGAATGATACTTCCAGTATTTCTATTTTTCCTGTATGAGTCTACAAGAAGTGGTCTCGTAGTTCGTATCTGCGCACGACAAATATCATTGGCCGTGATGCTTTTATCTTCCTCGTTTCTATGGAGGGAATTGATATCAAGTTTATAACGTATCTCCTTGATCATCGCTTTGGCATCAGCTGTGGTATGTCGGATTGTATACTTAGATCTTGGCTGAGGGCCTTTATTATTTAGCCAGCATAGCATAACATCTATGTCTTGCTTAGGCTCAGGTTGATTGTTGGTACGAACAATCATATCTCCTCTGCTTATGTCTATATCATCTTCAAGTGTGATTGTTACAGACATTGGAGCAAAAGCTTCTTCTACAGGACCTTCAAACGTATCAATAGATTTGATTTTCGAAGTAAACCCAGATGGAAGAATTGTCACTTCATCACCTGGCTTGAATACGCCACCAGCAATTCGGCCTGCATACCCTCTATAATCATGATATTCATCTGTTTGGGGTCTGATCACGGTTTGCACCGGAAATCTGCAATCGATGTGATTATGATCACTTCCTATGTGTAGATTTTCTAATGTATAAAGGAGTGTAGAGCCTTCAAACCATGGCATGTTTTTACTCCTGTTTACAACATTGTCCCCTTTCAGAGCACTTATCGGAATAAATCGAACATCTTTCACATCGAGTTTTGAGGCAAAATCCTCAAAATCAGCTTTTATCTTATTGAATTGCTCTTCGCTATAATCAACAAGATCCATTTTATTAATACAAACAATGATGTGAGGTATTTGAAGCAATGAAGCAATAATCGAATGTCTACATGTCTGTTCGATTACACCGTTTCTGGCATCAATTAAAATCAACGCTGCGTTAGCCGTTGAGGCACCTGTTACCATATTCCTGGTATACTGGATATGCCCTGGCGTATCAGCAATGATGAACTTTCTTTTTGGTGTAGCGAAGTATCTGTAAGCAACATCAATTGTTATACCCTGCTCTCTTTCATCTTTCAAACCGTCAGTAAGTAGCGCAAGATCTACTTCAGCTGAACCTCTTCGTTCACTAGTTTGCTTTACCTGATCCAGTTGATCTTCAAAAATAGATTTCGAATCATAAAGTAATCTTCCAATTAAGGTACTCTTTCCATCATCCACGCTACCTGCTGTAGTGAAGCGCAACAATTCCATATCTAAATATCCTTCCATGTCTTAGTTTTTGATAGTGATTAAAAATACCCTTCTTTTTTCCTGTCTTCCATAGCTGTTTCAGATCTTTTATCATCCGCTCTGTTGCCTCTCTCGGTATGTCTGGCGGCAGCTACTTCTTCTACAATTTTCTCCAGTGTATCAGCATCAGATTCTACCCCTCCTGTGATTGTTATATCACCAAGGGTTCTGAATCGTAGTTTCTTGTTTACCACCTCTTCGGAATCTTCCACCTGAATAAAATCTGATACTGGTAACCAGGTGTTGTTTCTCCAAATTACATCTCTTTGATGCGCGAAGTATAGTGAAGGGATTTCAATATTCTCTGACATTATATATTGCCAAACATCCATTTCAGTCCAGTTACTTAGAGGGAATACTCTAAAATGCTCTCCATATTGATGTTTGCCATTAAATACATTCCAAAGTTCTGGGCGTTGATTTTTTGGATCCCACTGACCAAACTCATCTCTATGAGAGAAAAAGCGCTCTTTTGCTCTCGCTTTTTCTTCATCTCTTCTAGCTCCTCCAATACATGCATCAAACCCTTGTTCTTCAATTGTATCCAATAGAGTCACTGTTTGAATAGCGTTTCTACTTGCATTCTTGCCTTTTTCCTCTGCTGCTCTTCCATCATCTATTGACTTTTGAACAGAGCCTACAATAAGCTTAGCTCCTAGTTCTTCAATAAGATTGTCTCTGAATTCCATTGTTTCAGGAAAGTTGTGTCCAGTGTCAATATGAACCAATGGAAAAGGAATTTTGGCTGGGTGAAAGGCCTTTCGAGCCAAATGTGTAACACATATTGAATCCTTACCCCCAGAAAATAATATTGCCGGTTTTTGAAATTGAGCCGCTACTTCCCTCAAAATATAGATGGATTCGGCTTCCAACTCCTTTAAATGAGTCAGATTGTAATTCTTCATAATTGTATTTTCGGTTCTATTTCTTTTATTAATTGTGATCGACACTCATCTAAAGAATTGTCTGCTGTATTTACCCGGATATCCGGATTTGTTGGCTCTTCAAATGGCGAAGTAATACCAGTAAAGTATTTAATCTCTCCTGCTCTTGCTTTCTTATATAGTCCTTTAACATCTCGTTCTTCACAAACTTCTAATGGACAGTCTACATAAATTTCAACAAAATTCTCCTCTCCAACTAACTGTCTGGCCGCCTCTCGGTCTTCTTTGAATGGCGAGATAAACGCAGTTAATACTATGACACCAGCATCAACGAACAGTTTAGACACTTCTGATATCCTTCTAATATTTTCTTTCCGGCTTTCCTCAGAAAAATCTAAATCGTTGTTTAACCCGCTTCGTACATTGTCGCCGTCGAGAATATATGTTGCGTATCCTTGGTTATAAAAATGAGTTTCTAAAGTGCTCGCAAGTGTAGACTTTCCTGATCCGGACAGGCCAGTAAACCATAATAGTTTAGGTCGATGTCCATTTCTCTTTATTCGATCTTCGCGTGTTATTGTATGCGAGTGTGGTATGATATTGTCTCTATAATCTCCCATCAATTAAATCTTTAGGTAAGAAACTTTTTACATCGTAGATCACTGAAGTATTTTTTCTGATCTCTTGCCAGTCAAGTTTTTTAAATTCATTGTGGGACACAGCCAAGATTACTGAATCATAATCAGCTCCTATTTCTTCGGTTAGTTGCAATCCGTATTCTTCTTTGACTTGCTTAACATCCGCCTGCGGATCATACACATCGACGCCAACATTGTAAGATATCAACTCTTCGTATATGTCAATGACCCTAGTATTACGAGTATCAGGGCAATTTTCCTTAAAGGTGAATCCAAGAATTAATACTCTAGTCTGATCGCTCATCATTCTCTTCTGAGAAAGGAGTTTTATAACTTTTTGGGCAACATACTGCCCCATCTGATCATTTATTTTTCTACCTGATAGAATCACCTGCGGATGGTAACCTACCGATTCAGCCTTTTGAGTTAAATAAAAGGGATCAACACCAATGCAATGCCCGCCAACAAGGCCAGGACGAAAAGGAAGAAAATTCCATTTTGTACCTGCGGCCTCCAAAACCTCTGTTGTATCGATATCCAATTTTTCGAATATTAATGCCAGTTCGTTCACAAAAGCAATATTCATATCCCTTTGAGAGTTCTCAATCACTTTTGCCGCTTCAGCTACTTTTAATGAAGAAGCTTTATGAGTACCGGCTTGAATGATGGACTTATAAAAGGCATCTACTTTTTCCGCGGCAAAATCATTACTACCACTGGTAACTTTGAGAATATTTGTGATCCTATGTTCCCTATCACCTGGATTAATTCTTTCTGGTGAATAACCGCAATAAAAGTCTTTGTTAAATTCTAGACCACTACCTTTTTCCAATATTGGCACACATACCTCTTCTGTGCATCCAGGAAAAACTGTAGATTCATAAACAACAAAGTCTCCAGTGTTAAGTAAGGGGGCTACCGCTTTCGAAGCAGAAATTAGTGGATGTAGATCAGGATTTTTATTCTCATCAATCGGAGTAGGTACGGTTACAATATAAAAATTGCAATCAACAAGATCATTAATGTTGCTCGAATATCTAAGGTTGGAAGATTTGGAAAATTCTTCGTCAGTTACCTCTAAAGTGCGATCAAACCCCTCATTAAGCTCATTGATACGATCAACATCAATATCAAAACCTATCGTGTCATGAGTTATACCACTCTCAACCGCTAGTGGTAAGCCAACATACCCTAAACCAATAATACCAACTTTGTACTCCATTGTGAAATCCGAATTGGCCGCAAAAATAGGTCAAAAATTTAGCCCAAGACCTTCTTTTGAAAATAATCGAGTGTTGGCTTCAATCCTTCAGATCTGGTAAATTTTGGTTCCCAGTTTAAAACCTTCTTCGCTAAAGTGATATCTGGTTTGCGCTGCTTGGGGTCGTCTTTAGGTAAATCTTTATAAATGATCTTTGATTTACTTCCTGTGAGTCGGATGATTTCTTCACCAAATTCATTGATAGTTATCTCCTCAGGATTGCCAATATTAACTGGCTGTGAGTAATCGCTTTTTAATAGTCGATAAATTCCTTCCACCAAATCATCGACATATGTAAAGGATCGAGTTTGAGAGCCGTCACCAAATGCAGTTAAACTTTCACCTTTAAGTGCCTGTGAAATGAACGCAGGTAAAACTCTACCATCATCTAATCTCATTCTTGGACCAAAAGTGTTGAAAATTCTAACTATCCGAGTTTCTAAACCGTGGAAAGTATGATACGCCATAGTCAAAGCTTCTTGGAACCTTTTAGCTTCATCATATACACCTCTTGGCCCCACAGGATTTACATTCCCCCAATACTCTTCAGTTTGAGGATGAACCAAGGGATCTCCATAGACTTCTGAAGTTGAGGCAATCAGCATTCTTGCTTTTTTATCCTTAGCTAGACCTAAACAATTAAGAGTACCCAATGACCCAACTTTCATTGTTTGTATAGGCATTTTGAGATAATCTATCGGGCTTGCCGGCGATGCGAAATGTAAGATGTATTCCAGATCCCCAGAGACATGAACATATTTTGAGACATCATGATGTTGGAATTCAAAATCCTTATGCCCCATTAGATGCTCGATGTTTTCGATATTACCAGTTAACAAATTGTCCATTGCAACAACATGGTAACCTTCATCCAAAAATCTATCACACAAATGGGACCCTAAAAATCCAGCTCCTCCAGTGATTAATACTTTCTTTTTTGTCATTAGAAATCTAGTTTTAGCTGACTAAGAGAAGGCAAGTTTCTATCCTTCTCAGATAAAATTAACTCTTCATCTCTCATGCCCCAGCTTATATTTAATTCAGGATCGTTATACTTTATCCCAGAATCAGACTCGGCATTGTATAACTCATCTACTTGATACATCAATTTCGCGTAATCTGATAGCACTAAAAAACCATGAGCTGTTCCTTTTGGAATATAAAAATGCTTTTTGTTGTGTGCTGACAACCTCACTACACTATAGCCTCCAAAACTTGCCGAATCCGGCCTCAAATCTACAGCCACGTCGAGCACTTCTCCTTCGATACAAGAAATCAATTTGGCCTGCGCATGTTTGCCCGATTGGAAATGTAGGCCTCTTAAAACTCCTTTTGTAGATCTTGACTGGTTTACTTGCTTAACATCAAAGTCAAATCCAGTAACATTCTTGAATTTCGCACTATTGAATCCCTCATAAAAGTATCCCCTTTCATCCTCAAAAACATCCTGTTCCAGTAGCCAACAATCCTTTAGGTTAGTTTCTTCAGCTTTCATTTGTTAAGAATATTTAGCAAGTAATCCCCATATCCGCTTTTATCTAAGGATGAAGCCAATTTCTCTAATTCATAGTCTGATATGAAATTCATTTTGTAAGCTACTTCCTCAATACATCCAACTTTCAAACCCTGTCTTTCTTCAATCACTTGCACAAAATTTCCTGCTTGCATTAAGGCCGCAAATGTACCAGTATCTAACCAGGCGGTACCTCTATCAAAGACCTTAACATGTAATTTTTTTTGATTTAAGTAGTAGTTATTTACGTCCGTAATCTCAATCTCTCCCCTTGGGCTTGGCTTAATTCCTTTAGATACTTCAATTACATCATTATCATAATAATACAGGCCCGGTACTGCGTAGTTAGACTTTGGCATTTCTGGCTTCTCTTCAATAGAAATTGCCTGGTTATTTTCATCAAATTCTATGACGCCATATCTATTTGGATCATTGACGTGATATGCAAATACTATAGCACCATCTGGATCTATACAAGATTGTAGTTTTTTCGACAAACCGGATGCATAGAAAATATTATCCCCCAAAATCAAAGCGACACTATCGTTTCCGATGAACTTTTCACCAATGATAAACGCTTCGGCCAAGCCTCGTGGCTCATGCTGTTCCGCATATGAAAATGAACAACCCAATGATGACCCATCTCCAAGCAAATTCTTAAATATGGGTAAGTCTCTTGGTGTACTTATGATCAATACCTCCTTGATGCCAGAAAGCATTAAGGTTGACAATGGATAGTAGATCATTGGCTTATCATATACAGGTAGCAATTGCTTACTAACCGCATTGGTTAAGGGATGTAACCTAGTACCTGATCCACCAGCTAATATGATTCCTTTCATTCTTATCTGTTTTTGTAGTGATCATCGTAATATTTCAGATAATCACCAGTGGTGACATCGCTCAACCATTGCTCATTATCGAAATACCAGTCAACTGTTTTTTCTAAGCCCTCTCTAAATTGTAAAGATGGCTCCCATCCTAATTCTTTTTGAATCTTAGATGCATCAATGGCATACCTATGATCATGACCTGCTCTGTCTTTCACAAATGTGATTAGCTCCCTAGAGGTTCCTTGTGAATTACCAAGCTTACTATCCATTATATCGCATAATAACCTTACCAAATCAATGTTCTTCCATTCATTGAAGCCACCAATATTGTAGGTTTCACCACTTTTTCCCATTTCCAAAATCAATTCTATCGCTCGGGCATGATCTTCTACATAGAGCCAGTCTCGTATATTGTCCCCTTTTCCATAGACTGGAAGGGGCTGTCCATTTTTAATATTATGGATCATCAAGGGTATCAATTTTTCCGGAAATTGGTTTGGACCATAATTATTCGAGCAATTGGAAATCACATATGGTAAACCATACGTATTGCCATAAGCTCTTACAAAGTGATCAGAGGATGCTTTGGAAGCAGAATATGGTGACTGAGGATCATAAGATGTAGTTTCGGTAAAAAAACCTTTTTCACCCAGTGACCCATAAACTTCATCTGTAGAAATATGATAAAATCTTCTTTTAGCAAAGTTTCCCATCCATGCATTTTTAGCAGCATTGAGAAGATTTACTGTCCCTAATACATTGGTGTTTATAAAATCGATTGGATTTGAAATAGACCGATCTACATGTGACTCAGCGGCTAGATGAACAACAGATCTAAAGTCATTGTCTTTAAACAATTGCTCAATGAAAAGAGGATCGCAGATATCTCCTTTTACAAATTCATAATTACTTTTTTCTTCAATATCACTTAGATTTTCGAGATTCCCCGCATAGGTCAAATTATCAAGATTAATAACCTTGTAATGACCATTTTTCACCAACCTTCTTACAACGTGCGAGCCTATAAAACCTGCACCACCAGTGATCAATATGTTTGAATACTTAGTCACAGTCAAATATTTCTTTTATACCAATTGATTGTCAGTTCTAACCCCTTTTTAATGTCAAAAACTGGATCATAGTTAAGATCCTGAACTGCTTTCGAAATATCAGCCAGACTATGCATGATATCACCTTCTCTCTCTTCCCTATATTTCGCTTCAACACGCGTACCAGCAAGTTCATTTATGTAATCTACAAGTTCACTTAAAGTTGTGCTATTACCACATGCTATATTGTAAACCTTATTTGTAAGACTTTCCGGAGCCTCTAAAGATCTAATATTGGCCTCCACGGCATTTGCTACATATGTAAAATCACGGCTATGATTGCCATCTCCATTGATAT
Source organism: uncultured Roseivirgaceae bacterium (assembly GCA_964634415.1). Taxonomy (GTDB): domain Bacteria; phylum Bacteroidota; class Bacteroidia; order Cytophagales; family Cyclobacteriaceae; genus Ekhidna. The sequence continues at coordinate 24,719 of CAZWLS010000001.1, forward strand.
TGGGTGAATCATCGGATAAAATGGCCTTAATGAAAAGTGGAATGACTGCAGCATAAGCACCATTAGGATCTTGTTTTGGTCCAAAAACATTGAAATACCTGAGGCCAATGGTATTCAGTCCGTACACTCTAAAAAAAACATCAGCGTACATTTCATTCACCAATTTTGTAATTGCATATGGCGATAAAGGATTGCCAATTTTCTCTTCTTTTTTGGGAAGATCAGGGGAGTCACCGTATGTAGATGACGAGGCGGCGTAAACTACACGAGCGATTTTATTATCCACTGCAGCTTTGAAAACATTTAAGGTGCCTTCAATATTTACTCTATTTGTGAGCTGCGGATCTTTGATAGATCGAGGAACCGATCCCAGCGCAGCTTGGTGAGAGATTGCAGAAACATCTTTGGACACCTTGATTAGCAACTGATAATCCAAAATATCCCCTTTAATGAACTGGAAATTCTTATTTCCCTCAAAAGATTTAATGTTCTTCTCAAACCCTGTGGAAAGGTTATCCAAGCAAACAACATGGTAATTCTTATCCAGAAGAGATTCTATCAAATTAGATCCAATAAATCCAGCTCCCCCTGTTACAAGAATCTTTTTCATCTGTTTACTTTATGCGAAACGTGAATCCTATTTTCGAAACTCACCTCTTTTTACGCTATAATTCTAAAAAACTATTGCAATGCTAACTTGAATGATAAGTATATGCAAGGTATGAACCGGTTTGAATTTACCTTTGTGCGCAAGTGCAAAGAGTAGTAGAATTAATTAAAAAAGACTTAATCGTCGATTGGAGACAGCAAAATCCGATAACAGGGATTATGCTTTATCTGGCATCAACGATTTTCACCTCGTTCATGGCGTTCAAGGGGCTTGTTTCTGTTGAAGTTTGGAATGCCCTGTTTTGGATAATCCTGTTGTTCACTGCGATAAATGCGATTTCAAAAAGTTTTATTCAGGAAGAAAGAAGATCGCATTACTATTTCTTTCTTTCCAAAGCTCATGAGATCATCCTTGCAAAGTTGATTTACTCATTTCTTTATCTTTTTACAATCTCTATTTTATCACTAATTATTTATTCCACCCTTTTAGGTAATCCATTGATCAACTATGGTCTTTTTCTTCTAAACTTAGTGCTAGGATGCTTAGGTCTGAGCGCAGCCTTCACAATGATTTCTTCAATCGCTTTCCGAACTAGCAATCGGTCGATCATGATGGCAGTACTCGGGTTTCCAGTAATTATACCTGTTTTAGTTTTAGCGATAAGCAATAGCTTCAAAATACTTGACAGCTATGTCCTTATGCAGATTCAGGGAAATCTAACTGCGCTCTTCTCAGTCGATGTGATTATCATTGCGCTCACATTCGTTTTGTTCCCTTTTACCTGGAAATCGTGATGGGTTATTTACTAAAAACTGATTGGTGGAAATGGCTGTGTGTAGCAATATTGGTTTACACAGTTATTGGTGGATTGTTATTTCCGGTACCAAGGTTAAACATTCTTAATGAAACTATACGAGTACTGCATTTCCATGTACCCATGTGGTTTGGGATGATACTACTTTTTCTGTCTTCGGTGATCCACGCAATTAAGTACCTAAAAAGTGGCAATGTAGATAGTGATGTATACAGCAGTCAACTCGCAATTGTAGGCCTGGCCTTTGGCATCCTAGGCATCCTATCTGGAATGGTGTGGGCAAAATTTGCTTGGGGTGAATTTTGGAGCAATGACCCTAAACAGAACGGAGCTGCTATTTCACTTCTCGTATATCTGGCCTATTTCGTTTTAAGGGGTTCTTTTCAAGATGAACAGCAACGTAATCGCATATCTGCTGTCTACAACATTTTTGCATTTGCCATGATGATCCCTCTATTATTTATTCTGCCTAGAATGACGGATAGTCTTCATCCTGGCAATGGAGGTAATCCAGCATTAAGTATTTATGACACGGATAGTAACCTTAAAAAGGTGTTTTATGTAGCTGTTATAGGATGGACCTTGCTGGGTTTTTGGATTTCGACGATTTCTATAAGGCTTACAATAACCAAACAAAAACTTGAAGATGCATAAATTTTTACTAGGAATATTTTTGATTTTAGGAACTCAATATGCTCAAGCTCAAGTTGAGATGGCAGATAAGTTCCGAGGTGAAGGAAAGATCTATGTAGTCATAGCGGTGATTCTTATCATCTTGGCTGGGTTTTTCTTTCTCTTATTCAAACTGGATAAGCGTGCTAAGCGTTTAGAAGAAGAAGTTTCAGAAAAATGAAAAAAACACACATAGCAGCAGTAGTAGTAATTGCAATAGCAATTGCTATGATTATTTCAATGACTGGAGATGCAAGTTCTTATGTTAGCTTTTCAGAAGCTAAAGAGCTTTCTGAAAAAGGGTTTCAAAAAAACATACATGTTGTCGGCGAACTCCCTAAAACTGCAAATGGTGAGATCATAGGCATTATAGAAAGTCCTGATAAGCTCTCGTTTAAATTTGACATGATAGATGAGAATGGTCTAAAGCAACAGGTATTGCATGCTGATCCCATTCCAACAGACTTTACCAGATCGGAACAAGTTGTAATAATCGGGGCTTATCAAGGAGAGAAGTTTGTTGCAGAAAAAATATTGCTCAAGTGTCCTTCCAAATACCAGGAAGACCCTGAGTTTAATAGCTAATTTTTTTGGCCAAAGTAGACCCAGCTTATGATACATTATTTCGAGGGACAATTAGGTCATGCGTTCGTCATTCTTGCGTTCGTAACGAGTTTGCTTTCAGCTTTTGCTTTTTTTAAAGGCAGAAATCAAGATGAAGAATGGACAGCTTTCGCTAGCAAAATCTTCTATGCACATGTGGTTGCCGTTGTGGGCATTATTGGCACACTGTTTTACTTGATTAATAATCACTACTTCGAGTATCATTATGTGTTCAGTCACAGCTCTAAGATTCTACCTACATATTATCAGATTTCTTGTTTTTGGGAAGGCCAAGAAGGTTCTTTCTTACTCTGGATTTTCTGGAATGCCGTCTTAGGAATCATCTTACTTAATACCAACAAATTTTGGAAGGCTCCAGTGATGTTTATCATGGCAGTAACTCAAGTTTTCCTTGTATCAATGATTTTAGGTGTTGTGGTATTCGATGTGAAGCTTGGGAGTTCTCCATTTATGCTGCTAAGAGAGGTTATTGATGCTCCAATCTTCAAAACAAACCCCAACTTTATCCCTGAGGATGGCAATGGACTAAATCCTCTACTTCAGAATTATTGGATGGTGATCCACCCTCCAACGCTATTTCTAGGATTTGCTACTACTGTTATTCCATTCGCCTATTGTTTAGGTGGATTGCTGATAGGTAAAAACAAGGAATGGATTAGACCGGCCCTCCCGTGGGCTCAGTTCTCGGCCATGATTCTTGGTGTGGGTATTTTGATGGGCGCTTATTGGGCATATGAAACACTTAATTTCGGTGGGTATTGGAATTGGGATCCAGTTGAAAATGCCATTTACGTCCCATGGCTAGTATTAGTAGCTGCAATACATGTCATGATTGCTTATAAGAAGAGTGGATCAGCACTAAAGCTTTCATTGATATTGGTCGTTGCCTCATTCATTCTTGTTCTTTATGCTACATTTCTAACAAGAAGCGGAATACTTGGTAATTCATCGGTTCACTCATTTACTGATTTAGGACTTTCCGGACAGCTACTTATATACTTATTCGCTTTCATTGTCTTATCCATATTGTTAATAGTAAAAAGGTGGAAAGAAATTCCAACCTCAGATGAGGAGACTTCGACTTATTCAAGAGAGTTCTGGATTTTTATGGGAGCCGGAGTTCTTGGGCTGATGGCATTCCAAGTGCTGCTTTATACGTCAATGCCCGTATACAATAAGGTTGCAAGTCTTATTGGTTTTGAACTAAGCCTTGCGCCACCAACAGATATTTATGAGGCATACTCATTACCTCAACTCATTCTTTCCGTGTTTTTAGCAATTCTATCAGGCACTGGACAGTTTTTTTGGTGGAAAAAAATGGATGGCAAGAAGCTCATGGATGAGCTTAGAACACCATTTATAATATCGCTAATTATATCCGGCGCAATCATTTTAGTAGGAAGCATAACGGAGCCATTTTACTTGATTTTACTTATATCTTGTGTGTATTCTATTTGTGCCAATGGTAAGATTCTCTTGGGGCTAGCCAAGTCTAGCATCAAACTATCTGGAGGCTCTATAACTCATATTGGTGTTGCACTAATGTTAGTTGGAATTCTTTTCTCAAGCGGGTATTCTACCATCCTTTCTACCAACTACACCACAATGGTTTGGAACTCTGATTTCCCTGAGGAAGTAAATAGAGATAACCTCTTACTGTTCATCAACGAGCCTCGACAAATGAAAGAGTACTCGATGATTTATAGAGGAATTAGAAAGGAAACAAGGGAGGAAGGATACATCGATCAAAATGCACTAGAGCTAACTCCCGACCCGTTGAAAGTGGTTAGAAAAAACAATGGAGACACTTTAACTCTGATTAATCCAGAAAACAGCTACTTTGAAGTAGAGTATCACAAAGAAGAAGGCAAAGAGTTTACACTTTTTCCAAGAGTACAGGTAAATAAATCCATGGACATGATTGTCTATTCACCTGACATTAGAAGAAATGTAAGTGCCGATATGTATACTCATGTGCGTGTATTTCCTGATCCAGATCAGGAAATAGATTGGAGTGAGCCAAAAGAAGTTAAAGTAGACATTGGAGGTCAATTCTTCGTCAATGATTACGTGGCAACCCTAAAAAGAATGGAGCCAATTTCAGAAGTTAATGGCACTGCACTTTCAAATGGAGATGTAGCAGTCAAAGCGGTAATAGAGGTCCAGGGCGAATATTCTAATTACACAACAGAGCCAATTTTCTTAATTAGAAATCAGGAATATGTAGGAAGGATTGACGATCAAGTAAATGATTTAGCATTTAGGATCTCCATACAAAATATTCTTCCTAAGGAAAATGCGGTCGTTTTAGCATATCAAACTACCCAAAAGGATTGGATCATTATGGAGGCAGTAAAAAAGCCTTGGATCAATGTGCTTTGGATAGGAACATTCATGTTGGTAATTGGCTTCATCGTAGCCATTAGGCGTAGATATCTCGAATTTATAAAAATGCGAGACAAAGGAGTGGAAGCATAAATTCACTTTTTGGGCTTTTATCTTCTATTTTTACTGTATGAGCAAGGTAGCAATCATTGGGTACGGAAATGTTGGCTATCATTTAGCTAATCGTATCTCCTCGAAACGTCACGAGGTTTCAGTTTTTTCAAGAACACCGATCGAAGACCAAGTGCTTTCGATGGACCATTTGGACCCGAATGATTTTGATATCATCATTTTAAGTGTTCCAGACGATATCATCAAAGAGGTTTCCGATCAGCTTGCCATTTCAGAAGCAATCGTTCTACATACTTCCGGATCCAATCCCATAGCAGACTTATCAAAACACGTAAAGCACGGTGTGATGTATCCACTTCAAACCTTTAGTACTACCAAGGAGATTGATTTTACATCATTCCCGATCTTTGTGGAAGGTTCAGATGAGGGTGAACGTGACATTTTTACATTTGTAAGAAGCTTCAGCAATGATGTAAGGTTAATGACATCAACAAATCGCTCAAAGCTTCATTTGGCAGCAGTATTTGCATGCAACTTTAGCAATCACATGCTGCACTTGTCTGAAATATTACTTGCTGACTTAGACATGAGTTTTCAAGACATTCAACCATTAGTAGAAGAGACCTTGGAAAAGGCAGTAAAGTTAAATCCATCTAATTCTCAAACAGGACCTGCGGTAAGGGAAGATGATGACACTATTAATACACATTTGAGTATGCTCAAGGATGAAAAACTGAAAAGTATTTACCAAATGATCACAGACAGCATTCAAGATAAAAAGTGAGTTTTATCGCGAAGAATACTGCAGGATTATTATTAGCCAGTCGGATTCCAAACTTGCTAGTAATAGGAATTACTCAATTTGTCACTGCATATTATCTTCTAGATAAGTCTCTAGAAAACCTCATTCAAATTGACTTCCTCCTCTTCATTTTTAGCACCGGAATGATAGGAGCTGCCGGATATATAATCAATGACTATTTCGATCAAAAAATAGACATGGTAAACAGGCCTGATAAAGTGATTGTAGGCACCACTTTTAGAAGACGACTCGCCTTGTTTTCACATATTGTATTAACCTTCTCAGGAATAGCACTCGGATTTCTAATAGATCCAGCCGTTGGTGTTATTCATATATTTTCTTCTGGTGCACTATGGACTTATAGTGTTATTATCCGAAGATGGATACTGCTAGGAACTCTTACCGTAGCCTTTCTAACATGTCTTACATTGCTTTTAGTGATGGTGTTTTTTCGAGAGTTCAACCTACTGGTAGTAGCCTATGCGCTATTTGGATGTGTAACGACATTTATTCGCGAAAGCCTTAAAGATATAATAAGTGCCAAAGGAGAAGTACAATTTGGGATTCAGTCAATCCCCATAGTATGGGGAGTCCGTGGCGCCAAACTTGTGATATTTTTAGCTGGGGCTGCTGGAGTCGGCTTACTTACCTTTTACTTGCTGTCTATACCAAATTGGAATGTGAGATACTTCTTCTTTGGTGTTCTAATTTATGTTTTTTGGATCGCATATCGCTTAGTAAATGCTGATAAAATGAGTGATTTTAGATCAGTAAAAACCTACATCGATATATTGATTTTGGCAGGTCTAGTAAGCATGTTTTTAATCTAAAACACATCAATAATTGCATTGACAGTAAATCCACCTACTTTCCAAGCTATTATTCCTCCCAAAATAATCGAATAGAGAAGCTTCAGAGTAGTGGCTGCTACAAATCCCAAAAAAGATCCAAAACCTGATTTAAATGCTGATCTGATACGGTTTCCACCGTATAAATCTCCAATAATTGCTCCCAATAATGGCCCTAGAATTATTCCAAATGGTATGGGAAGTAATATACCAGCAAGCATTCCAATCATTCCTCCGATCACTCCCGCTTTAGTGCCTCCGAACTTTTTAGTCGCTGCTACGGGAAGCACATAATCCGCTATCGTTATGATCAATCCAATGATGCCCCAAACTACAAATGACGTTGTGCTAAACTCTGTATCGTTAGCAACTGCGTGAGTACTTATCATAGCACAGAAAGTAAGAACAGGTCCTGGTAATGGAGGTAAAATTGAAAAGATAATTCCTCCAGCAATCAATAGTACAGAAAGGATAATTAGTAATGCTTCCATTAAAGATCTTTAAATATTGTTTCCTTGATTGTTGACCACTCAGATTTAACGATGCTGTAAACTACTGTATTTCTTCTTCGCCCACCCCGAGTAGAACGATGATTTCTTAAAGTCCCATCATGCTTAGCTCCAATTTTCTCCATTGCCTTTCGAGATCTAATATTTTCTTCGTCGGTCCTAAGCTCAAGTCTCTCAATCTTCATCACCTCAAATGCATGTCTCAGCATTAAATACTTCATGTGTTTATTTAGGCCGCTACCAATATATTTTTTACCTAGCCATGTCCAGCCAATCTCAATGCAATGCTCCTGCCAATCAATATTCCCATAACTTGTAGCTCCGATTATCTCCCCCGTATCTTCTAACCTTACAGCATAGGTCATTTTTGACTCTAGTTGGGTTTCTTCCAGTCTTTTTGTCATCCAAGTCTCTAGGGCATCTGGATCAGTTAAGTCTTCGGTGTACCAAGTCCATATATCTGAATCAGAACTTAGTCTCCTCATCTGTTGGATATGATCCTTTGTAATAGGAAGCAGCGAGATCTTACGATCGCTGAGAGTAACGTACCATTCCTTCATCGCCTTTTTGTTTTTAAAGAAAAGGTAAAAGCGATGAATTCAGAACTGATAGATGTAAAAAGAATTTATGAAATATTAAGCCTACTTTATTTCATTGAAGCGAAGCTAAATTTCTTAGCTCCATTAATAGTCCAACTATCACTGGCTTGTGAATAAACAATCAAACTCGCATCCTCTTCTTTTAATCCTTCAGGCAGTTGCAGGGTAAACTTATTCTCTTTCCCGTCAAAACTTCTGGTATCAAATGAACGAACTACGTTATCGTGTGAGAGTCTTCTTCCTCTATTCTCCCCACGCTTAACATCCTGAGCAAGATTTTTTTCAACGATGGCAACATTTATTTGTGAATTAGTTGAATTCTTAGATTGAACTGTGAAAGAAAGAGCAGCGCCGGTCTTTGATAAAATCGACACTTCCAGTTCTATCTGAGGGGTAGATCCACTTTCTAAACTTAGTGCTCTATACCATTCAGACCTACTTGATCCTACAAATTGATGTTTGCCGTTCACAATCATTTGTGGTGTATATATAGTGTTTAGATTGAATTTTCTTCCATAAGCTCTTTGCCTCAATGTATAATCGCTGCTAGCATATGGATCTTTCCATCCGATATAGTCCCAATAGTCTACATGGAAAGACAAACCCAAAACCTCAACATCTTCATTTTGATCTGACACAATACTTGAAAGCAGTCTATCTGCCGGAGGACAACTCGAGCACCCTTCAGAGGTGAAAAGCTCAACAACCACAATTGGCTTATCCTGACCGAATGAAACATAAGACAAAGAAGCAAATAGGACGATGTAAATAAATCTCATACCTTTAAAATCGAGAATCTATTTTCGTTTGTTTACGATAAATGCAAATTGTAATCCATGTGTATTCAATAAGACACTTTTTAAGCCCCATTTAATTAAGAAAACTAGGTGTCATATCGAAAAAGACTTGCAAGCTTCTCCAATGCTTTAAAGGGGATTTCACAGATACTAAATCAGAAAAAGATCCATTCCTACCTAAACTTTTCCTTTAATATTCAAATACACCTTTCTCAGATTGAATGATTAACTCCTTCTTATCCGACTCTTCAACCCTCCCAATTACTTGGGCATCTACATTAAAGGATCTAGAGATTTCTACAATTTCATCAGCAGACTCTTCTGCGACATAAACCTCCATTCTATGTCCCATATTAAATACTTTGTACATCTCTCTCCAATCGGTTCCACTTTCTTCATGGATCATTTGGAATAGTGGTGGAATCGGAAGCATGTTGTCTTTCACCACTCTTACATTATCTACAAAATGTAAAACCTTGGTTTGCGCTCCACCACTGCAATGAACCATGCCGTGGATTTCTGATCGCAGCTCCTTCAAAATCGACTTAATTACTGGTCCATAGGTACGTGTGGGAGAAAGTACAAGCTTGCCAGCATCCAAAGGAGATCCATATATGGGATCAGTCAATTTTTTTGAGCCACTATAAACTAAATCTTTAGGAACACTGGGATCAAAAGACTCTGGATATTTTTCAGCATAAATTTTGTTGAATACATCGTGACGAGCTGAGGTTAATCCATTACTGCCCATACCGCCATTGTATTCTTTTTCGTAGGTAGCTTGACCATACGATGACATACCTACAATTAAGTCTCCAGGGCGAATATTTTCATTATTGATAACATCTGCTCGCCTCATTCTTGCCGTCACCGTGCTATCAACAATAATGGTCTTAACTAAATCACCTACATCCGCTGTCTCACCTCCTGTCGATTTGATATTCACACCATTGTCACGAAGCATTTGAAGTACTTCTTCGGTACCATTAATAATTTCTGAGATGACTTCACCTGGTATTAGATTTTTATTTCGTCCAATCGTTGAAGAAAGAAGAATATTGTCCACAGATCCTACGCAAAGAAGATCATCAACATTCATGATTATAGCATCTTGTGCTATTCCTTTCCAAACACTAAGATCTCCGGTCTCTTTCCAGTAGAGATAGGCAAGAGAAGATTTGGTTCCTGCGCCATCAGCATGCATAATAGTACAGTACTCCGGGTCTCCGGTAATATCTTCAACGATTTTGCAAAAAGCTTTTGGATAGAGGCCTTTGTCTATATTCTTGATTGCCGAGTGGACATCCTCTTTATCTGCTGAAACCCCTCTTTGGGCATACCGATCAGTCATGCTGTTTTTTCTTGCAAAGAAAAAACTTTATCAGTTCCCATCACCCGAATCTTTAAAGAATCGATCGTATTCATCTACAGGTTCATCCGGAGGTAGCTCGTCATCCCTATCTCTAGGATTGTATCTTAATACTTTGAATTCAGTTCTTCTATTTCGCTGATGCTCTTCCTCTGTCTCCGCATCTTTAATAATCAATTGTGTTTCTCCATACCCTTTCGCTGTTATTCGCTTTGCATCAATTCCTTCATTGATGATATAGCTGACTGCAGATTGGGCTCTTTGTAGTGAAAGTCGAAGGTTATAATTATCGTCGGCTCGATTATCCGTATGAGATCCAAGCTCGATGAATATTTCAGGGTTATCGTTCATTATTTGAACCAAACTATCAAGTACCAGGGCTGCATCAGGTCGGATGTTTGCCTTGTCCAAATCGTAATAAATATTTTCCAACACAATAGCTTTTTCCAAAACGATCGGATCCATCATGATCTTAGTTTCAAAATTCACGTCAGTAATGAACTCAGTAAGAGTCGTCTTATCCACTGTTTTACCAATGGTGGTAAAGTCTTTTCTAACAGTGAAGTAATCTGTCTTTTCACTTATTAGATCATAGTGTTCCTCAGGATAAACTCTAAAATTGAAACTTCCATCGGCGCCAGTAAAAGCCTCATCCAGAACCTCACCATTATCTGTAGTCAACGAAATTTTAGTATTCGGAAGAATAATTTCTTCACCGGCATCATCTGTTGTCACCGTAATACCCGTTAGGAAATAGTTAACCACTTTCAAATCCGGATCATCATTGATGAATGTATAGATATCATCATCTCCCTTTCCCCCTCTTCTATTGGACGTGAAAAACCCTTTAGTCAAATTAAACTGGTATAATCCGAAATCATCAGCTGATGAATTCATCGGTTTCCCTAAGTTTTTTACTGTAACATGCCCACCTTCTCTAATGGCTTGAAAAATATCTAGTTTACCAAAACCCGCATGACCATCTGAGGAGAAATAAAGGCTTCCATCTTTGCTGACATATGGAAAAACATCATCACCGGCACTATTAACCTCAGGACCCAAATTTCTAACATCAACCCACCTTCCGCGTCGGTTTACTTTAGCTTGATATAAATCTGCACCACCATAGCCTCCAGGTCTGGTTGAAGAAAAATAGAGTGTAGTGCCATCAGGAGAAAATGCCGGAGTAGAATCCCAAGCTTCAGCAACATTAATAGATAATGGAACCGGTTCTGACCATTTCCCATTTCTATACCGCGTGAAAAACAAGTTAACCTCACTATAACCTTTCGCTTTCCCATTGTTGCCTTTTGCAAAGATCATTGACGTGCCGTCTGGAGAAATAGCAACAGACCCTTCATTGGTGTCGAGGTGATTAATAATGGGATCCAAAGGCCCTAATGTGCTTATGTTAACATTAGCTCCTTTCGAAGCGACTCGATAAATATCTGTGAAAGGCGTTCCGGTGGTACGATAAATTTTGGACACATCTCTGTTGGAAGTAAAGTAGAGGTAATTGCGACTAAAAACTGGAGAATACTCAGCGCGCTCTGTATTTATATCCTGGAGATTTTTAACTCTGTAATAGCTTTCACGCTCATGCAAATCATCAATTTCTCTAAGGTTCTGAATTTCCTTTTCCGCTAAAGCTTTAATTTTTTCATTTCTAGCTCTAGGCACATAATTGTCTAGTACTTTCTGGGCTTCATCATATCTCTGTTCTACTTTCAAACCCTGCGCTAAATAAAGATTGGCTGCTTCATCAGTCGTCCCTTCTTTTATGGCAGCCTCATAAAACGGTATAGATTCAACCGGTCTGTTTGATTTGCGGTAAGCGTCGCCCACCATGATGTTTTCTTCAGGGGAATTCTTTTCAGGAGAGTCTCCTAGCTTGGAGATTACTGCATCAAATTCAGCATTATTCATGCTCTTTTCAATGGAACATCCAAAAATTGCTAAGGTGATAAATAGATATTGTAACGCTCGCATACAGAAATAACGAAAATATTGCCCGGATGATTTATCCGAAATTAGTTAAACCTGAAACAAGAACCGAACTAAAAGCCCTATAGAAAAAATCTCTTAACCCATGTAGCACCGCTTTCCATAAGCCATCGGGACTTAAATTCTGCTACGTTCTTTACGGTATTGTCGAAAACAAGCGTCTCTGGAGAGATTACATTATCCTTTGCTTGCTCCTTTAGCTTATTAAATGGATACAAGTTGATTTTATCATTTTGCAAAAAAGCAACCTTACTTGTAGTCATAAAAGAAATACCTAACTCTGACTGTAAGGCCTCAATCAAATGGACAGATGCATCGATACTACAGCCGCTAGCCTGACTGAATGACTCATCCACTGAAATGACTAAAAATTGATCATATTCTATTGTAAAGGAAGATTTTAAATCTTGCCCGTGAGCTCGCCATTGGTTCAAAAAATTTTCAGTATTAAACCTTACAAACTCCACTTCCTTATCAGTAAGTTTTCTTTCCGCTTGATAAATCCACAAGCGAGCCTCTTCTGGCATTTCGTTGAATGAAATAAGCATATCAATCCAAACCTTCAGATTCAGCTATGAGTTCCGCTAAGTCTTTCACTTTTACAGAATCTTCCTTCTCCTTGTTTTTAACTCCATCTGCCATCATAGTCATGCAAAATGGACAAGCAACAGCAATAGTATCCGCTTTAGTCTCTAGCGCCTCCTCCGTTCGTTCGATGTTGACTTCCTTATTCCCAGGTTCGGCATCCTTAAACATTTGTGCTCCTCCAGCGCCACAGCAAAGACCCTTTGTTTTACATCTCTTCATCTCTACTAGCTCGGCATCAAGGGCTTCTAAAACAGCTCTGGGAGCAGAATAAACATTGTTCGCTCGACCAAGAAAACAAGAGTCGTGATATGTGATCTTACGGCCCTTAAATTCACCCCCTCCTTTTAATTCAACCTTTCCTTCATTGATTAACTCTTGCAAAAACTGAGAATGATGTATGACATCATAATTGCCCCCCAATTCAGGATATTCATTTTTCAAGGTATTGAAGCAATGCGGACATGCTGTTACGATCTTTTGTATTTCGTAACCATTGAGAACTTGTATGTTGGCCATTGCTTGCATCTGAAAAAGAAATTCGTTGCCGGCTCTCCTTGCAGGATCTCCAGTACAAGTTTCTTCAGGGCCTAGCACAGCGAATTTCACACCAACCTTATTCAATATTTTAACAAATGCCTTGGTGACATTTTTATATCTATCATCATATGAACCTGCGCATCCAACCCAAAATAGGACGTCCGGCTTCTCTCCTTTTGCTACTAAATCCGCTACTGTAGGTATTTGTATATCACTCATTTTCCTTCTTTTAATTCGTTTGACCAATTGAATCTGTCCTGAACCCCAAACTTCCATGGGGCAAAATTTGTCTCCACATTTTGGAACATAGCATTCCATGAATCAGGCGCTGCCGATTCCTCCATTGCCACATACCTCCTGGTTTGCAGGATGATATCCAGTGGGTTAATGTTTACAGGACAGGCTTCCACACAAGCATTGCAATTCGTGCAAGCATTAATTTCTTCTTTAGTAATGTAGTCTCCAAGCAATGACTTACCATCATCTAAACCATTCTTGCCAACATCTTCCAGCCTGTCTCTTGTATCCATCATAATTTTTCGTGGCGACAATTTCTTACCAGTCAAATTGGCCGGGCATTCAGATGTACACCTACCGCATTCCGTACAGGAATAAGCGTCCATCAAATTCTTCCATGTTAGGTCATTCACATCCTTAGCTCCAAAACGCATCCCTTCGGGAGGTGGTGTAGAATCGCCTTCAACCGGCATTCCCAACATGATTTTTACCTCATTGGTGATTTCATTCATGTTGTTCATTTTACCCTTCGGCTCTAGTCGGCCATAGTACGTGTTTGGGAATGCAAGAAAAATGTGTAAATGCTTTGAATAAGTTACATAAAGGGCAAAAGCAAATATTCCGACGATGTGAAACCACCATGCAGCTCGCTCAATTAACACCAAGGTTGAGTCATCAAACTGTGACATCCACCCAAACATTGTAGTACTAAAAAAGAAAGACCCTGTTAGCGTATAATGATCTGCACCTCGCTGTTGCAAAATCTGATCTGCACCGTTCATTCCCAATATCGCAATCATTAAAAGTGTTTCAATCACGAGTATTAGGTTCGCATCTAATGATGGCCAGCCAACCATTTCAATTTTCTTGAATCGGTTGATTCTTAAAACGTTTCTTCTAATTAGGAACACCAAGCAAGAAAAAATTACACCTAGAGCAAGAAATTCAAAGAAATTTATCATTCCAGTATAAACACTGCCTAAAATGGGTGCTGCTACTCTGTGAGTTCCGAAGAGTCCATCTATAATGATCTCAAGCACTTCAATATTTATCAGAACAAACCCGACATAAATGAGCAAATGCAAAAAAGCAGGGATTGGACGCTTAAACATCTTCTTCTGACCGAATGCAACTAAAATCATGTTTTTTAGTCGCTCATTTTTATTGCCAGAGAGGTCAACTTCTTTTCCAAGCTTAATATTCTTAGAAATCTGCGAAATTCTGCGATATATGAGGAATCCGAAGAATCCTAGGATCAGTATAAATACGATTTGAGGGATATATTCCATAATACTTTAAAAAAATCTTCTACGAACTTCAATTTATATTTTGCCTTTTCAAAGAAATACCTAGTTTTGCCAACCCAAAATTTGGTGCTGTAGCTCAGTTGGTAGAGCATCGGACTGAAAATCCGTGAGTCGGTGGTTCGAATCCACTCAGCACCACCTTTTAACAAGCCACTCTTTTTAGGGTGGCTTTTTTTATGCCCTAACGCTTCCTCATTTTGATTCCACTCAACAACAACTAAAGATAATCCCATCTTACTTCTGAAGTTAGGTTTTTTTCTTTTTTGGTGTTGAGATAAGGATTCAATCATTTCTAAGTGACTCTTGAGTCTCGAAGATATATCAATTCTTCAATTTAGTATGCATGCATACTATTTTTAGAAACCTTTTAAATAAGCTTTCGTATTAATATACCGATCGGTATATTTGCGATATGAGTCGAAATCCAGAATTAACTAGGCAATTAATAATAGATAAAGCACTTCCCATTTTTAATACTAAGGGATATGCCGCGGCTTCTATATCTGACATAACAGCAGCAACTGGGATTACGAAGGGAGCGATTTACGGGAATTTTAAAAATAAAGACGAAGTAGCAACCGCAGCTTTTGAAAAAGGAGTTGAAATTGTTGCTACCGAAATCGGTAAAAGAGTTCGAAAGGAAAAAACTGCTCCAGATAAGCTTAAAGCTATTGTGGAATTCTATCAGGAGTATATAAAGGAGCCTCCAATTCCAGGTGGATGCCCAGTAATGAATTCGTCGATAGAGGCAGATGATAGCTTGCCATTCTTACGATCAAAAGTGATTAGATCAATTGCTCTCTTGAAAGACTCTTTAATCAAAATGGTAAATAGAGGAATTCTTGAAGGACAAATAAAACGTGACGTTGATGCAGAGGAGTTTGCGAATTTTTTCTATTCCGTCATTGAAGGAGTAACATCATTGTCAAGAATTGAAGGTGATGGTAGATCATTCGCGTTTGTGAAAAAATTTGTTATAAAACAGATTGAAGAAATATCCATTTAAAAAAATTTAGTCATTAAAATACCAATCGGTATATTGCTATGGTTACACACATTGAAGTAAAAGGAGAAGACATTAGTCGTCCGTCTGAACGTCCACCAAAGACCAATTGGAAAGTTGAGCTTATAAAAAAGGGTTTAGGCGTATTGCAACACGCTTCACCAAAAAAGTCGGCCGAGATTATATGGCATTATTTTACGCTGCCTGGTCGAGTAGGATTTACCGAGCCACAAAAGAGTATATTAAAATCAGCAGAAAGCTTTCAACACAGCTATCAAGGTGATTTGATTAAGTCTTATAAATGGGGTGACTCTGAGAAAAAAATATTACTCTGCCATGGTTGGAGATCTAAGGCAGCTGATTTCAGGAGAATGATTAACTCTTTTGTAGAAATGGGATATCAAGTAGAGGCTGTAGACATGCGTGCACATGGAAAATCAGAAGGAAAGCAAACTGCACTTCCCGAATTTAGAGACATTCTCAAACAACATATTGCAAAAAATGGACCTTATGAGACGATAATCGCGCATTCTATTGGAGCACTCGGTGTGGGAATTGCTTTAAGCGAACTAGGTGAAGCTCTTCATCCAAAAAACTATTTTGCGATATCGGCACCACCATACGTAAGATATTTTTTCAAAGACATTGTAAGTGAAGTAGGATGCAATGAATCAGTATATCGATCTATGTGTGGTCTTGTAAAAGAAAGATATCATCAACCGATAGACTACTTTGATTTGCGAATAAAGGCCAATCAACTAAAGAATATAAATACTCACTTATTCTACTGTGAAGATGATCAAATTGTCCCCTTTGCCAAGGGGGAAGAACTTGAAAAATCTTGGACACATGCGTCCTTCGTGCATGTGAAAGGACTTGGACATTATAAAATCATGGCTAATGAGTCTATTATAAGTTATATAGTCAATGCTTTAAAGAAATAATCGTTCTATTGCGATATTTAAAATGCCATTCTTGATTATTCAAAATTTCGCAAAAAAAACTGCTTCAGACATCGGGAATTGAATATTACTCAATAAAAGATATATTATTTTGTATTTATTGTAATTAACAATTAAATATTTTAATAAATTATCAGTGAAACGATGATTTGACACTATCTTCAACAACTTTTTTTAGATGAAAGATGGGAAGAGAATATCAATCATTATACGTTCCTGAGCTTGAACATGATGCCTGCGGAATAGGGTTTGTCGCAAATATCAATCGCGATAGATCATACCAAATAGTAACGGATGCGATTCTTATGTTGGAAAACATGGAGCATCGTGGTGGAGTTGGCGCCGAACCTGAAACAGGTGATGGTGCTGGGATAATGACCGAGATTCCATATGATTTTTTTGATAAAGAATTAAAAGAAAATCGATCAGAACTAACCCCAAGATCTTATGGGGTGGGCATGTTATTCTTGCCAAAGCCTAGGTGGGAAGAGTGCCTGGATCATCTTAAGAACTTACTTAAAGAGCTGGATTTCGATCTTTTTCATGTCAGACAAGTGCCGGTTGATAGCCTCTTTGTTGGTCCTACTGCAAGAGAAAATGAACCTATCATCATTCAGATATTTCTAAAACACGGAGATTTAGCCGAAAAAGAACTTGAACGCAAACTCTATATATTAAATAAAGTTGCCACAAAACGTTTATCTACAACCTTCCAGGATTTCTACATTTGAAGACTTCTATATTGCTTCCCTTTCCTGCTATAAGATTGTTTATAAAGGTCAATTAAGAACAGATCAGTTAAAGCAATACTACTTAGATCTACAAAATCCCGAGTTTAAGTCCGCTTTTGCAATTATTCATTCACGGTTTTCTACAAATACATTTCCGAGGTGGAGCTTGGCTCAACCATTTAGATTTCTAGCTCATAATGGTGAAATAAATACCATCCGAGGTAATGTGAATAAAATGAATGGAAAGTCTGCTTTATTGAAGTCAGATGTTTTTACTGAAGATGAAATCGAAAAACTTTTACCTATTTGCAATCCGGATTTTTCAGATTCTGCTAATCTGGATGAGCTTGTAGAGTTATTGGTAATGGCAGGAAGATCCCTTCCACATGCACTTATGATGTTAGTACCTGAAACCTGGCAGTATAATAAGAGCATGGACGAACACACAAAGGCCTTCTACAAGTATAATGCATCTATTATGGAGCCTTGGGATGGGCCCGCTGCATTATGCTTCACTGATGGGGATGTTATTGGCGCCACCTTAGACAGAAATGGACTAAGACCATGCAGATACTCAATTACTTTTGATGGTAGACTGATTGTTTCTAGTGAAACTGGTGCTCTACCTGTAGATCAGAAAATGATTAAAGAAAAAGGTCGATTGCAACCAGGTAAAATGATTGTAGCAGACCTGGAAAATGGCATTATAAAATTTGATTCTGATATCAAAAATGAGATTGCGAAATCCAAACCCTATCTCAATTGGATAAGAAAACATCGAATCAAGCTTCGCTTTCTACCTGGCCCATTTACTGATCCAGTCTTCCATAACGAAGATCAGGTAGGAATTTTACAATGTGCAAATGGGTGGAGTAAAGAAGCAATCGATCAGATTTTATTGCCAATGTGCGAGCAGGGCAAAGAACCCATTGGAAGTATGGGGCTTGAAATTCCTTTAGCAGCGCTTAGCAACAAATCCCAGCATCCGGCTAACTTCCTTAAGCAATTTTTCGCACAGGTTAGTAACCCACCAATCGATCCAATCAGAGAGCGGATGGTTATGTCTTTGTTTACACGGCTTGGTGAAGGAGCCAATATATTATCCGAGGATCCAGAACACTGCCATCAAATACACATTACGCGTCCTGTGCTCCGTCCAGATACTTTTCAAAAAGTGCTCGAGCTTACCAATCAAGGGTTCTCACACCATATCCTGAAATGCACTTTTCGTGAGGAAGAAACATTAGATGCAGCGATCACAAGAATATGTGAAGAAGCCGAAGAGGCGGTTTTATCCGATGCCAAGATCCTTATCATAAGTGATGCATCTCAAAACAAAGAAAACTTACCAATCCCATCTCTCTTTGCTCTAGGAGCTATTCAACATCACCTCACAGACAAAAAGATTCGAGCTAAAACAAGCTTGATCGTTCATGCGGCAGATGTAATAGAGGTACATCACATCGCAACTTTAATTGGGTATGGCGCAAGTGCAGTAATGCCTTATCTCGCATTTAGTCAAATAAATCTTCATGCAAAATCTAAAGATTTAGACTTCAATGTTCTCTCTGATAATTATGCTAAAGCCATTGGGAAGGGGCTTTTGAAAGTAATGTCCAAAATGGGTATTTCAACATTACAATCTTATCAAGGAGCCCAAATATTTGAAGCAATTGGCCTTTCTTCAACTGTAATAGATAGGTGTTTCAAAGGAACGATATCAAGAATTGAGGGGAATGATTTCACCCACTTTGAAGAGGGGATTCGCAAAAATCATCAAAAGGCATATTCATCAAAGACACTTGAACATGGCGGAGTCTATAGCTGGCGCAGGGATCAGGAGAAACATTTAATAGACCCTGAGACTATTCATTTGCTCCAAAAGGCAACAAAGCTTAAAGATTATTCGCTCTATAAGAAATATGCTTCAAGGATTAGCAATCCAGATAAAGGATATTTTAATATTAGACACCTTTTATCCTTCAAAGAGCGCACCGCAATCCCAATAGAATCAGTTGAGCCCGAAGAAAATATTCTTAAACGGTTTGCCACTGGCGCCATGTCATTTGGTTCTATTTCACACGAAGCTCATACTACTTTGGCCATTGCGATGAATCGAATAGGTGGAAAGAGTAATAGCGGTGAAGGTGGTGAGGATCCCAGTCGATTTATACCAAAAGAAAATGGAGACCTGGAGAAATCAAGGATAAAACAAGTGGCTTCTGGAAGATTTGGTGTTACATCGCATTACTTGAATAATGCGGATGAAATACAAATCAAAATCGCACAAGGAGCAAAACCAGGAGAAGGTGGCCAGCTACCAGGACATAAAGTAAACAAGTGGATAGCTAAAGTACGTATGTCTACTCCGGGTGTAGATCTTATCTCGCCTCCTCCACATCATGACATTTATTCGATTGAGGATCTTGCTCAGTTGATCTTTGATTTAAAAAATGCCAATCCCAATGCCCGAATAAATGTGAAGCTAGTAGCTCAGGCTGGTGTTGGAACCATCGCAGCCGGTGTTGCAAAAGGATTTGCAGATGCAATTTTAGTTTCAGGAGCAGATGGCGGTACAGGGGCATCGCCACTTAGTTCTGTTAGACATGCTGGTCTTCCTTGGGAAATGGGGCTATCTGAAGCACAACAGACGTTGGTAAAAAACAAACTCAGAAGTCGTGTTGTCTTGCAGTCTGACGGTAAAATGATGACTGGTAGAGACATAGCAATAGCTACACTACTAGGAGCCGAAGAATGGGGTGTATCTACGGCCGCTCTTATAGCCGAAGGCTGTATCATGATGAGGAAGTGTCACCTCAATACATGTCCGGTTGGGATTGCAACACAAGATGAAAATCTTCGAAAGCTATTTACCGGAGATCCAGAAGATGTGATCACCCTATTTAGATTTATGGCACGAGAGCTGAGAGAAATCATGGCTGACCTTGGCTTCAAGACCATCAATGAGATGGTAGGCCAAAATCAAATCCTTGAACAAAATCCAAATATCGATTCACGCGGATTAGACCTTTCCCCAATTCTTCATCACGAACTAACCAACGACACAATCTATAGATCAAGAGAACAAAAGCCTCTCATAGATGCAGTTCTCGACAATAAGATATGGGGTGATGTCAAAGAGGAACTTGATAAGGGATTTGTAGCTGCATATGAATACGAAATTAGAAATACAGACAGATCTACCGGAGCAATCATCTCTAGCCATATTTCTAAAAATTATGGTGCAGAAGGATTACCAACCACCTTGCTAAAAATAAAATTCAAAGGCCCGGCCGGTCAAAGCTTTGGAGCATTTTTAGCACCGGGAATCAAATTTATCCTAGAAGGTGCGGCAAATGACTATGTAGGGAAAGGACTTTCGGGAGGAAGAATAATCATTCACCCTCAAAGAAATGTCCGTTTCAGGGCTAGAGAAAACACTATCATCGGCAATGTCGCATTGTATGGTGCAACAAGTGGAGAGTGCTACATTAACGGTATCGCCGGAGAGCGATTTGCCGTGAGAAATTCTGGTGCCAAGGCAGTGGTCGAAGGAGTCGGTGACCATGGCTGCGAATATATGACTGGCGGAACTGTACTTGTACTAGGCAAAACAGGTAAAAACTTTGCTGCAGGTATGAGCGGAGGAATCGCGTACGTACTTGATGTAGATGGAGAGCTCAGTAAAAATTGCAACATGGAAATGGTCATTTTTGATCGACTAGATAGTGAAGATTTGACGATCATCAAGACGCTTTTAGTAAATCACTTAAGGCACACATCCAGTAGTCTTGCTCAAGAAATTCTACTTGATTGGGATAGGTATTTGAATCATTTGGTGAAAGTGATTCCAACCCAATATAAGGATATCAGAGAGGCTCAATTAAACATTCCAATGACACCTGTTTACTAAAAAGATTATGGGAAAACCAACAGGATTTATCGAGTTTGAAAGGGAATTGCCAGGCAATCAACCCGTCGCTGATCGTATTACGAAATATGCAGAGTTTGAAATAGAGTTTCCTGAAACTAAAACAAAAGAACAGGCGGCTAGATGCATGGATTGTGGAGTCCCATTTTGCCATTCTGGATGCCCGTTGGGAAATAAAATTCCTGATTTCAACGATGCAGTTTATAGGAATGAATGGAAGGAAGCATACCAAATACTGAAGTCAACAAACAATTTTCCGGAGTTTACTGGGAGAATTTGTCCTGCTCCCTGCGAAGGCTCATGTGTGTTAGGCATCAATAAAAGCCCTGTTGCTATAGAACACATAGAAAAAAGCATCGCTGAAAAAGCATTTGAAATGGGATGGGAGACCATCAAAACTCCTAGTCTTAAAACCGGAAAAAAAGTTGCAATAATAGGGTCGGGACCGGCTGGCCTTGCTGCAGCAGATCTTCTAAATCAAAAAGGGCATGAGGTAACAGTTTTTGAAAGAGACGAGGAAGTTGGTGGGCTATTGAGATTTGGAATTCCTGACTTCAAATTAGACAAATCTATTGTTCGAAGAAGGGTCGAATTGTTAAGGAATGAAGGTATAACCTTCAAAACCAACACAAATGTTGGTGTTGACATAAAGGCAGATACTTTGCTGAAAAAATTCGATGCCATCTTACTTTCCGGTGGGAGCACTATTCCACGGGATATCCCTATTAAGGGGCGCAATCTTGAGGGAGTACATTTTGCAATGGAATTTCTAACTCAACAGAACCGTGAAGTAGCCGGAGCTACTTTCAACAACGATAAGATCTCAGCCAATAAAAAAGAAGTAATTGTAATTGGAGGTGGTGACACAGGTTCAGATTGTGTAGGGACAAGTATTAGACATGAAGCAACATCTGTTCTCCAAATTGAAATTATGGATAAGCCTCCTCTTGATCGACCCGAAAATAATCCCTGGCCAGAATGGCCTATGGTGCTACGAACTTCTACATCTCATGAAGAAGGTTGCGAAAGAGAATGGGCTGTGCTCACAAAAGAATTTATAGGGAAAAAAGGAAAGCTAACAGGACTGAAGGTAGTAGATGTAGCTTTCAAAAAAGGAAAGCTAGAAGAAATTAGTGATTCAGAAAGAATAATTCCCGCACAGCTTGCGCTAATAGCAGCAGGATTTATCCATCCACAAAAAGAAGGCTTGTTGGAACAGCTGAAAGTTACACTAGATGAAAGAGGAAATGTTGAAACTTCCGATTTCAGATCTAGCATAGATAAAGTATTTGCAGCGGGTGATATGCGAAGAGGTCAATCTCTTGTAGTATGGGCCATTGCCGAAGGCCGAAAGGCAGCTTCAGCAATGGACAAGTATCTTGCTAGCTAGGTTTTGCAACCAAATTAGCTACCATTTCTTTTTCGATAGCCATGTGTTGTTCTCCATGGTAGCCAATATCCATACCCTCTAGCTCAAGGTCTTCAGTAATCCTACCACCTTTCGTGAATAGGGCTACTAGTTTAAACACTACAAAAGTTCCAACACCAGAATAAAGTACTGTTGCAACAACGGATTTCAGCTGAA
>CAZWLS010000002.1:0-36024 GCA_964634415.1 uncultured Roseivirgaceae bacterium
GAAGAAAGTAAAGCACATCCAGAGTTCGGCAATTCTGCTTATGCGCTAGCAAACATTTTAAACATCAGAGGCAAAAATGCAGAAGCTCTCAGTTGGGCTCATAAAGCGCGGTCTGCTTATGAATTAGGTGGGTTAGAACTTGAAATGGGACAAGCCCTTAATCAAATTGGGATTATCTACGACCAAAAAGGCCTATTCTCTGAGGCACTTGACAACTATTTAGAAGCTCGAGATATAGCAGTAAAGACAGAGGATATCGCCGGAGAAATTCTAATCAGTAATAATCTAGGTGTCATTTATGACAACATGAACAATTCCGAGATGGCATTGAGGTATTACAGCAACGCGTTGGAAAAAACTAGGATGCATGACATGAAGGATAGTGAAGCGACACTTCTAAATAATCTTTCTTACATACATCTTAGAAATGGAGACACGCTTAAAGCAATTGCTCTATTGAAGCAATCCCTGTCTATTGATCTTACTGAAATATACCCTTGTTTTGAAAGTTATCCATTGGAAGGATTGGGCTCCATTTACGTTTCCATTAACAAGCTTGATTCTGCAGAACAATTATTAAATCGAGCACTTAAAACATCATCAGAATGTGAAGATGTTGCAGCATTGGCATCAATTCATAAGGATTTTGGGCAATTATATTCAAACAAAGGTCTGCCAAGACAAGCAATTAAATCATTTGATCAGGCTTTGAAAATTAGTAAGGAATCTAACCTTAGATCAGATTTTAAAGAAGCACTGTTTGAGTACTACAAATTCCACAAGAAATATGGTAATACGCTCCAAGCAATGAAATATCTGGAGGAATATCAGGTACTTACAGACTCCATTAATAAGGAAAATAACATTGAAAAAGCTACACAACTAGCTGCTGAATATGAATTCCGAAAGCAGGTTGCAGAAATGGAACAAGAACGTGCAGAATCTGAACGAAGATTTGCGGAAGAAATTGAAGCTAAATCATTCGAAAATAAACTCGTTCTCTTGGCTCTGGTTCTTTTTATCTTGCTAGGCGTCACAATGACTCGTTCATATTTTCTTATTCAGAGACAAAATAAGAAGCTCAAATGGTTGAACGACGAAAAGAATAAGTTGATGGGGATTGTGGCCCACGACCTTAGAAATCCTCTCAATATGATCATTGGTCTTATTACCCTATTCAAAGATTCCGCTAAAAATCATGGGGATAAAAATCTAGAAAAATACACCGAATTGCTTGGCGCATCTTCTGAGCGAATGCGAAATATGATTGATAGAGTACTTGACATCAGTGCTATTGAGAATATGAAGGTCAATCTAAAGTTGGAAAGAACCAACCTATCTTCATTGACATATGAATCAATTCACAATTTTGACATTATTGCAGCCCAAAAAGAAATAGAAATCATAGACGGCATTGATAAGTCAAAAGAATGTTTTTCGGAGGTAGACCCAAGTTACTTAGTGCAAGTAATTGACAATCTGCTTTCCAATGCAATCAAGTTTTCTGAACGAGGCAAAAAGATTGAAATCTCGCTACTTTCAGACAACAATCATCATGAAATCATAGTGAAAGATGAAGGACCTGGAATAAGTGATGAAGAACAGAAAAGCATATTTCAGGCGTATACAACACTTAGCTCTAAGCCAACAGAACAGGAAAAATCAACTGGACTTGGATTGTCAATAGCACATAAATTTATCGAGGCGATGGGTGGCAAGATTGAATGCCACAGTAAACCTGGACAGGGAACTTCTTTCAACTTAATTTTTGAGAAGGCTTAACCCATCTCAACTCTAACTTTATCAGTAAGAGGTTTTCCTACACAAGTCAAAACGTATCCTTCATCCAATTCATCTTGCGAAAGACCTTCAGCTTCATCAATACTAATCTGGCCTTCTACACATTTACCTCTGCAGGCAGTACACAGACCGCTTTGACATGAATAAGGCATATCAAGATCATTGTCCAATGCCGTATCTAGAATAGAAGCGCTTTTCTTTACTGTAATTGAATACTCTTCACCATCCAAAAGAATGGCTACTTCGCTTTCCGCCCCAGCTCCTTTGTCTATAATCTCAGCGGGAGAAGTTTTTCCAGCTTCAAAGCTTTCCATGCGAATCGCGGCCTTCTTAATTCCAAACTTTTCAAGCCCTGCTGAGACTACATCCATCATTGGTTGAGGTCCGCAAATGTAAAATTCTGTTTCTCCTCCAGCTGACACTTGCGTACAAATCTCCCCAATCATTTCAGGAGTCGGTCTTCCACTAAAATCTGCTTCTCCCTCTTCAAGAATATGGATAGCTTTAAATCTGCCCGCATATTGTTGCTCTAGATTACTTATTAAATCTTTAAAGATGACGAACTCTTGAGTTCTATTCCCATATACAAGCGTTGTGGTACTTTCTGGTTCTTTCAAGAGGATGGATCTAATGATCGACATTAGTGGTGTAATACCACTGCCTCCTCCAAAAAATACTGCGTTACGCTTGTTAGAAGCATCATAAGATGTTGTAAACATCCCCATAGGCTCCATGATTTCCAGCTGATCTCCTGCCTGAGCATTATCATTCAGATCATTGGACATGGCCCCACCTTCAACTCGTTTAACAGTAACAGCAGGATTTTCGTCTTCAAATGGAGTCGTACACAATGAATATGCTCTTCTTATTTTCTTACCTCCGACTTCCTTGATAATCGTAATAAATTGACCAGGCTCGTATTCCAGAGACTCAGGTTTTTCAAAAACAAGGTTCACCGCATCCTTTGCTACATTAACTACTTCTTTGATAGTAAGCGTTTGATATCTATCGTCTTTCTTTTTCTTGTTTTTCTTGAATAATGAAAATGCCATGTTATCAATTTTAAGGGCGCAAAGATAATTCTCCTATAGAGGTCAGGCAAGTAAACATGTTGAGGTACTTTTGTGTTCCTTTTTATCGAATATAATTTCATGAAATGAGCATGATTATCGAAAATGCTAATCACCAAGATATCAACTCGTGCGAATTCCATGTGAGGCGTTAAAAAACAAATTGTATACACATGAATTTCAATCCACTTGAGGGCATCTCACCCATTGACGGAAGATACAGATCAAAAGTATCACAACTTGCAGACTACTTTTCGGAGAAGGCCCTTATTCAATATAGAGTTAAAGTAGAGATACTATATTTCATCGCGCTATATGAAAGTGGTATTCCGCAACTCAAAAATTATAATCCTGAAAGCAACGATGCTCTAAAAGACATTTATGAGTCATTTTCTTTAGAAGATGCGAGTGCTATCAAAGAAATAGAGAAAACGACCAATCACGATGTAAAGGCGGTTGAATACTTCATCAAAGAAAAGTTCGATCAACTCGAGCTACAGGAATTCAAGGAGTTTATCCATTTTGGACTAACGTCTCAGGATATTAACAATACTTCAATTCCACTTTCGCTGAAAGATGCTTTGGAACACTCATTCTTGCCAAAGCTTGAAGAGCTAATTGAAGAATTAACAATGAAATCCAAACTTTGGGAATCTATCCCAATGTTAGCAAAAACGCATGGCCAGCCCGCCTCTCCTACAAAGCTTGGCAAAGAGCTAATGGTGTTTGTGACAAGATTGAATGAACAAGTCAACCTTTTAAGACAGATTCCATTCGCTGCTAAGTTTGGCGGAGCTACTGGAAATTTCAATGCACACAATGTAGCATACCCCGAAAATGATTGGCATTCGTTCGGTGACGCATTTGTTGCTGAAAAATTAGGTTTGAAAAGAAGTCATCCAACCACTCAAATTGAGCATTATGATCATTTAGCCGCACTTTTTGATGGTTTGAAGCGCATAAATACGATTCTAATTGATTTCAGTAGAGACGTTTGGCAATACATTTCGATGAATTACTTCACCCAAACCATCGCTAAGAATGAAGTTGGGTCTTCTGCAATGCCTCACAAAGTCAACCCAATTGATTTTGAGAATGCAGAAGGAAATCTTGGAATTGCTAATGCCTTATTTGAACACTTGAGTGCTAAACTTCCTATTTCAAGACTTCAGAGAGATCTTACGGACTCTACTGTTCTTAGAAATATTGGAGTTCCAATTGCGCATACATTTATCTCATTACTTTCATTAGAAAAGGGATTGTCCAAGATTAATGCGAACGAAAATGCCATTCGTGCGGATCTAGAGGATAACTGGGCAGTTGTAGCAGAAGCTATTCAAACTATTTTAAGAAGAGAGGGATATCCAAAACCTTATGAGGCTTTGAAAGCGCTGACAAGAACAAATGAGGCAATTACAGAATCTTCAATACAAACATTCATAGAAAGTCTAAATGTATCAGATGATATAAAAGCAGAATTGAAAAAAATCACACCATATAGCTACACTGGAAAATAACTAAGCAACTCCAGCTAACAGGTATAAAACCGCCATTCTAATGGCTACACCATTTTCAACTTGTTGAAGAATAATCGAATGGTCTGAATCTGCCACATCACTGGTAATCTCCACACCTCGATTGATTGGTCCTGGGTGCATAATGGTGATCTCCTTATTCAGGGAATCTAGCAACTCCTTGTTGACACCAAAGAATTGAGAGTACTCGCGTAATGAAGGAAAGTACTTCATTTGTTGTCTTTCCAACTGAATTCTCAAAATATTGGCCACATCGCACCATTCCAAAGCTTTCCGAATATTGGTTTCTACCTTTACTCCTAGTTCCTCAATGTGCTTGGGAAGTAATGTAGCTGGCCCGCAAACCATCACATCAGCACCTAGTGTCTGTAGTGCGAAAATATTAGACAACGCTACACGTGAATGCAAGATATCTCCAACGATAACAACTTTCTTACCTTCAACAGCACCACACTTTTCTTGTATTGAAAATGTATCGAGTAACGCTTGAGTTGGGTGTTCATGAGTGCCATCACCAGCATTAATTATGTTGGCATCTATGTGCTTTGCTAGAAAGTGAGGTGCTCCCGGACTCGAATGTCTCATCACAACCATATCCACTTTCATGGCTAGAATATTGTTAACAGTATCTAGCAATGTCTCTCCCTTCTTTACAGAACTTCCAGATGCAGAGAAATTAACTACATCTGCAGAGAGTCTTTTTTCCGCAAGCTCGAAAGACAATTTGGTACGCGTAGAATTTTCAAAAAAGACATTAGCAACAGTGACGTCTCTCAGAGAAGGCACTTTTTTTATAGGCCGATTAATTACCTCTTTAAAATTATTTGCTGTTTGAAAAATGAGTTCTATATCCTCTCTGTCGAGGTTTTTGATACCTAAGAGATGTTTAGTTTTCAGCTGACTCATTCTTTCTTCGTAATTAACCAAATATGATCTTCTTTTTGCCCCTCATCCAATTCGACGAGCACTTTCTGCGACTGAATTGTATTCACCTTACGTCCAACATAGTTTGCCTCTACAGGGATGTGTCTACTATACAATCTATCAATTAGCACTAATAACTCAACCTTTGCAGGTCTCCCGAAAGAATTCATAGCATCGAGGGCCGCTCTCACAGACCTTCCAGTAAATAATACATCATCGACCAAAATGACATTCTTATTTTCTATCAAAAATTGAATTTTGGTTTGACTCGGTGTAATTGGTTCTTCTCTCCTTCTAAAGTCATCTCTATGGAATGTTGTGTCCAGGTATCCTAGATCAATTTCCTTATTGATTAAGCTTTGAAGCTCATCTTTTACTCTCTCAGCCAGATAAATACCTCGAGGCTGCATACCAATGATGACCGTTTGAGAAAAATCTCCATGAACTTCAATGAGTTCTTGGCACAATCTGCTGATTGTGACTTTGAGTAGTGGGCTATCGAAAAGCAGTCGCTTTTGCATGAGTAATTGTTCCCACAAAAATAGTATTTAACAATTAATTAGGCTGCCTGTTCAAGTCGTATTGAATCTTATTGATGTAAAAAACTTTTCTTTGGGTTCTTCCGGCAACACCATTGGGGTTATGAATTGTCTGCTCTCCATATGCAAACAATGTATTCTTATACCATCTACTAAGTCCTTCTACACTTGGATCCTTAGATTTCACCTTGTCCGTTTCGAAAGAAAGTTTTACGGGATTAAATGTACGTCCCTCTACTACTTCATTACCTGAAACAACTTTTGATCTTATCTCATTTTCCTCCAGGTACATCAAGATAACCTGATCACCAGATCCACTTACAATTACATTTTCATCCAGTGAGTAGGTTTGAATATCCTCTATTTTGAAGGTCTGATCCCAGAGAATATTGCAGTTTTGATCAAAGCCTAAAACAACTGCATGTGTATAATTATATCCTAAGAAGTATGGATTTCTGCCAAAGCCGGAGGGAGTGCCAAATGTTCCATAAGAGCTACCATTCGAGGAATAGTTATACCTTGGGTAGTAAGCCTCAGCAATCATTATATATTCTCCATCTCTTTCTAGAATTTCATGAACAAGCAAACGATAATTGAATCTCTTAACCTTACCTTTCTCCTTTTTCTTTTCAATTCGATTCTTTATCCGCTCTTCCCTTCTGGGCTTTAGGTGGCCGAAAAAATTGTTCAAATCTGCAAAAGGAAAATATTTATTGAACTGCTGTTGGCCATTTATGAATTTGCTTAGATAAAACCCCTGACTATATTGATTGGATTTTCTTGAATGGGTACCCGCTAGATACTGAAGTCCTCCGGCAAAGGTTGTGCTAGCGGCATCCAACAAACTCATTCTATCACCAGGGTTTACCAAGTTGTCTTGTATGATGTCTCCCCGATCAGTGAATGTCCGAACCCGGATTGTGTACTTCTTATTTCTCATCTTCTCAGAGAGAATCACTGTAAATAACTTGGATTGCTCATCTACTACCAGGTCTAGAATATCATTTTTGTTGTCGTAAAAACCTGGCACGACTCTCGGTATCCGATCAATGATATTGTATGTAATTACAACAGGTCTAAAATTGGCATAACCTGCAATCAAGAGTGTTTCACCAACTGATTCGAAATGCAAAATTTGAACCGGAAAAACGGTAGTAATTTCGTACGCGACATATTCCTTAGAACTCACTGTAAACTGATAGACGACCAAATCCTGATTCCTATATCGATTCGTGCTAAACAGTAAATAAAATCTTCCATCGAAATACTCGTAACCCAAAAGGTCTCCTCCGGCTGGAATAACTAAATTCTGGGACCACACTAGTTGAAGCGCTGTATCCACTAAATGTACCTTCCATAAATACCCTCCTCCTTTTACATCATCAGTTGTCTCTTCAGCTACCAATAATCCGTCTTGCGAGCCCGGCACGACATAAAAACTAGATTGAGATGCATTCTTCTCAAATTCAATGCGATTCGGCTGAAGGATAACCGCACTGGTGTCTCTGTCTTTTTTTCTTTGACCAAAGGCTATCAATGGAAGAAGGGTGATTACAAGTAAAATCTTATTCATGCTATTTAAACACTTACGTCATTAATTTCCCTATCGTTCGCTGAGTTCAAGAATGATATCATACTCTTCTCTTCTTACAGACTGTACCGATAGCCGAGAATACTTCACAAGCTGCATATCGCTAAGTCGATCATCATTCTTAACTTCTGCTAGTGTAACTGCTCTCTTCAACTTCTGTTTTGGAATGACATCCATTACGTACCATCGATGGTCTTCTGTAGTAGGATCTTGATAATATTCCTTCACAACTTCCACGATACCGATGATGGATTTTTCATTAACACTATGATAGAAAAGACATAGGTCGCCAACCTTCATCTGCTTTATGTTATTTCTCGCTTTAAAATTTCTAACACCATCCCAGTGATCTCTCCCCAACTTCACCAGATCATCCCAAGAATAGGTACTAGGCTCACTCTTTATCAGCCAATAGTTCATAATACTTAATAATCATGTAATAATATGACGACAGAATTTTAACAGTTAAAATTTGATAGCATCAACACCAAACAATTTACTTTTAAGTCAATTAAAACCCATATGAAAATACTCATTATTCATACGGTATCCAGAGATGAGGCATTATTTGTAGGCCCAGTCTTAAGAGCTCTAAAGTCAGAATTAGATGCTGAAGTACACCTTGCTGTGAATACAAACATCGCTACTTTATTTAAAAACTCTCCTTACATAGATGGCATCCATAACTCACAAACAACTCTTATAAAATTAAGAAAGGAATTAAAAAAAGAGGGTTTTGACTATATAGTAGATCTTCAAAATAGCTGGAAGTCAAAACTTGTTAGAATCGGTATGGCTAAGAAATACCTAGTATTTAAGCCAAAAAGATTTTACAAGTGGTTTTTCATCAAAACCAAGATAAATCGTCTTCCGAAATCCCATTTAATCGATCAGTATTTCGAGTTATTGGAAGACCTAAATGTTAAAGCCGATAGTTTGGGGTTAGATTTCTTTTTGGACGAAAAAGATGTTGTTGAAACTGATTGGCTACCTAAATCACATCAATCTGGATATGCCGCCATTGCTTTGAGCGCCTCGCACTATACAAAAAAACTTCCGATAAATAGATTAATAGAGCTTTGCGACCGCATCAATAAGCCCGTTATCCTAATTGGTGATGAAAAAGATATTGATTTGGCTAATGAGATTGAAACATTTTTCAAAAGAGGAACAGAAGAAGAAGAAGAGGCGATTGAAGGATTGAATAAAAAAACAATCATCTTCAATGCATGTGGAAAGTTTAGCTTTAATCAATCGGCATCAATCATAAAAAATGCTCAATGGGTGTTTACTTATGATAATTTAATGATGCATGTCGCGGCGGCTTTCAAAAAGCGTCTATACACCCTATGGGGAAGTTCAACACCATTTTTCGGGACATATCCTTATCACACACAGTTTACAGTATTTGAAAACAATGGCTTACGGTGCAGGCCTTGTTCAGGTGCTGGATTTACGAATTGTCCAAAAGGACATTTTAAATGTATGAATGATATAAATTTTGATTTCTATTTACCAGACTAATGAAAACACTATACCTCATTCGTCATGCAAAATCATCATGGGCATTTGACCTAAATGACCATGATCGACCTTTAGGTAAAAGAGGCCGAAAGGATGTATTCAAAATGGGGAAACATTTGTTGGAAAATCAGCCTCCCCCTGAAATATTAATCTCAAGCACAGCTAGCAGAGCATTTTATACTGCATTGCACATATGTGATCAAATGGGAATTGATGAAGGTCACATACGACTTGAGAAAAACCTATATCATGCCGGATCATCTGAAATATTAAGCGTAATTAAGGAGGCTCCAAATTGTGAACGATTGGCTCTTTTTGGGCATAATCCAGGATTTACTAGTGCGGCTAATTCACTAGCAAATTTAAATTTTGACAATGTCCCTACCTGTGGGATGGTTGGGATAAATTTTAATGTTAGATATTGGAAGGATGTTGAATTTGGAAAAGGTATGCTTACATTTTTCTACTTCCCAAAGGAGATTTAGTAGCTTAGGTAGAATTTAAGCAACTAAGATTCAATCTTATGGATAATTCTAATTCAACAAAGATCACAGGAATGACCTTGGCAGTATTCAAAATGCAAGAAATGGTCAAATTCTATTCTCAAGTTTTTCAAATACAATTTGAAGAGTTGAGCATGTTTGATTCCAAACTATATAAAACCTCTCTTGGTGGTCTTGATATTCTATTTTGTCCTGCAGAGCTAGCTCAAAATACCTCCAACCAAAACCGACATCAACTGAATTTCTTAATTAATAACCTTGAGGATATCAGTAAAGAGGTTGAAATCCTAGGTGGTGAAATCATGGGTGATGCACAAAGTGATGGATCCTCCATTCGAGTGGGAATCAAAG
This sequence comes from uncultured Roseivirgaceae bacterium, assembly GCA_964634415.1. Classification (GTDB taxonomy): domain Bacteria; phylum Bacteroidota; class Bacteroidia; order Cytophagales; family Cyclobacteriaceae; genus Ekhidna. The sequence continues at coordinate 9,838 of CAZWLS010000002.1, forward strand.
ATCCGGATAAGAATACTATTGAACTTATTCAGCTCTTAGAATCTTAGAGAATATACCTGCTGAGATCTTTATCCTTAACAAGCCCTGCTAATTTTTCTTCAACGATCGCTTTATCTATAACAATTTGAGCATTAGGGCCTATGGTATCTGGGATGTCAAATAAGATCTCATTCAGAAGCTTACTCATAACAGTGTGAAGTCTTCTAGCTCCAATATTTTCAACTTCTTCATTTATCTTGAATGCCATCCCGGCAATTTCTTCTAGTGCATCATCTTGAAATGATAGCTTAACATCCTCTGAAGCTACTAGCGCTTCATATTGCTTAGTCAGCGCATTTTTAGGCTCAGTAAGAATTCGTAGAAAATCTGCTTGAGTGAGATTATCCAATTCAACTCTGATTGGAAAACGTCCCTGTAGCTCAGGTATCAAATCGGATGGCTTGCTAAAATGAAATGCGCCAGCAGCCACAAATAAAACATGGTCAGTATTGATGATACCATACTTAGTGTTGACCGCACTACCTTCTACTATTGGAAGCAAATCTCTTTGCACTCCTTCTCTACTTACATCAGGTCCCTTGCCACTATCACCTCCTTTGGCAATCTTATCTACCTCATCAATGAAAATGATTCCGGTATTTTCAGCCTTGTATATTGCCTCATCTTTTACCTCATCCATATCGATCAATTTCGATGCTTCTTCTTCAAGGAGAATTTTACGAGCTTCCGCAATAGAAACCTTTCTTTTCTTCTTCTTCTTCGGCATCATGTTGCCGATCATTTCTTGAATGTTGATCATTGAAGCCTCATCCATGCCTCCACCGATCATACCTACATTGCCAGATGAATTTGCAGTTACATCTATTTCTATTTTTCTATCATCAAGCTCGCCGTTTTGAATTTTTTCTCTGAAACGAGCCCTTGTCTGTTCGTTCAGTTCAACTTCATTTTCAGGCTCGTCACTCCCAATTTTAGTCGCGTATGCATTGGATGTTCCTCTAAGAGGCGGGATTAAAGCGTCCAAGATGATCCCCTCAACTACTTCAGCAGCTTTTTCTTTTACTTCCTCCTTTTTGGAGATTTTAACCATGTTGACAGCTTGCTCAACCAGATCTCTAACCATACTCTCAACATCGCGACCAACGTATCCAACTTCTGTAAATTTTGAAGCTTCAACTTTAGTGAAAGGCGCATCTGCAATTTTGGCCAACCTTCTAGCTATTTCAGTTTTACCCACACCTGTAGAGCCAATTAGAAGAATATTATTAGGCACGATTTCTCCTTGAATTTCTTCACGTACATTCATACGTCTCCACCTATTCCTTAAGGCAATTGCTACATTTCTTTTAGCGTCTTTTTGCCCGATTATGTACTTATCTAACTCTTCAACAATTTGCTTTGGTGTCAAGTCGTTTTTTATACTACTCATAAAATTTTCTTAAAGTCGTTAAAATCGGTGCGTAGGCTAATAAAACTTGTTCCGCCCGCAGAATGGAAAGTTGCACGAGAAAATCGCAACTCTATTCTCTTTATTTGCACCATTATTCCGTAGGAAAATCCAGCTCCTCCGCCAATATTCTCCAACCTTAATTCCTGTTTCCTTTTGTGATTATAACCAACCAATAATTGGAAGTTTTTACTTAAAAGAACCTCTGTTCCAAAATTTAAACGTTTTAGCACTTTGTCCACCGCCTTATTAGATCTTCCTCCATCACCTTCTTCTAATGCAAAATTTTCATTAACAAGATTGGTGGTCGTGATTGTGAATCTAAGCGGCATATACTGGGGTTTGAAAGATGTTCCTAATTTCACATCAAAGGGGATTGATGGGGATTCTAAGGCTGTAAAATCAGAAATTGTTGCACCCATGTTTGCGAAAACCATCGAAACAGTCCAATTATTTCTTATTCTGAAAACACCTCCAATATCCATTAAGATAGTAGTAGATCCGTAAGTATCTATTGCCGAGTGTGCAACTTTTAAGCTAGCACCCAACGTAAATGGACCCACAGAATGGGCCTTCCCTATTTGAAAGGTATAATCTTGCGCCTGGAAAGTACCTATATCGTTACCAAACTCGTCTGTCATTTCAAATGATCCATAGTTTACGTAATTCAGGCCAGCAGCGAAGACACCTAAAGAGCCAACTTCAAAAGAATAAGCTCCTGAATAGACGGAAATATCCGCGAAGTATGGATTTATTTGAATGAAAATATTCTTGGCTCCAACTGAGTCCAGGATTGCCGGATTTTCAAAAAATTGAGAAATGTCTCCATCGGCAAGCGATATAGCTGTGCCTCCAAGAGCAGCTGCTCGTGCATTAGAGGTGAGGTTCAGCGATTGATATCCTAACTGACCACCAACTTGCGCCCATCCAATTAGAGGGACAATACATGCTATGAGGATTATTATTCTCAATCTTTCTTTTCTTCTGGAAGAATAAATTCGATAGGATTAACCGCTTTTTGATTAGTTAACGCTATTTCCAAAACTTCAGGTACATATTCAACAAAATGAATTTTTAGTCCCTTCAGATATTTCGCATTAATTTCTTCTAGGTCTTTTTCATTTCTATTGCACATGATAATCTCTTTGATCCCCGCTCTACGTGCCGCAAGAATCTTTTCCTTGATGCCACCTACTGGTAATACTTTCCCTCTAAGCGTAATCTCTCCAGTCATTGCCAACTGCTTCTTCACCTTTCGCTGTGTAAAAACTGAAGCTAGCGATGTTAGCATAGTTATTCCTGCGGATGGTCCATCCTTTGGTATTGCTCCAGCCGGCACGTGAACATGCAAATCGTAATTATCAAATACTCGATAGTCAATTCCCAATATTTCAGAATGAGATCTTAAGTAAGAAAGTGCTGCAACAGCAGACTCCTTCATAACATCACCTAGCTGACCAGAAAGAGTAAGTTTACCTTTCCCTCTGCTCAATGACGATTCAATAAACAAAATATCTCCTCCTGAAGGTGTCCATGCGAGTCCTGTTACTACACCAGGAACTGAGTTATCTTCATAGTTGTCTTTATCAAAGATCTCTGGACCTAATATTTCTCTAACTCTTTTATCGGTTATTTTAGAATCATACTCCTCTTCCATAGCTACTGATTTAGCGATAGATCTCACTACGGAAGCAGCTTTTCTTTCAAGCGTTCTAACACCAGATTCACGTGTATAGTCATTTACCAATTTGGTAATTGCCGATTTGTCGAAGGTCACGTCCGACGCCTTTAATCCATGCTCTTTCTTTTGCTTTGGAATTAAATGCTTCTTCGCAATCTCCACTTTTTCTTCTAAGGTATACCCACTTACATCGATGATTTCCATTCGATCTCGCAATGCGGGTTGAATGGTATCCAATGAATTTGCAGTGGCGATAAAAAGTATCTTAGAGAGATCGTAGTCTACCTCTAGATAATTATCCTTGAATGTTGAATTCTGCTCTGGATCCAATACCTCAAGCAACGCCGAAGATGGGTCTCCTCGAAGATCAGAACTAACCTTATCTATCTCATCTAAAATGAACACAGGATTCGAAGATTTAGCTCTATTAAGGTTTTGAATAATCTTTCCAGGCATAGCACCGATGTATGTTTTACGATGCCCTCTAACTTCAGCTTCATCATGCACTCCCCCTAGAGACATCCTAACATATTTCCTATTTAATGCATCTGCGATTGACTTGCCCAAGGAAGTTTTCCCAACTCCTGGGGGTCCGTAAAGACAAAGTATTGGACCTTTCAAATCTCTTTTTAATTTCCTTACAGCCAAATACTCGATAATTCGATCTTTCACCTTATCCAAACCAAAATGATCTCTATCAAGTATTTTACGAGCATTTTTTAGGTCAAAATTATCCTCAGTCACTTCATTCCAAGGCAGATCTACAAGGAGCTCAGCATAGCTCATTGCCACAGGAAACTCTGCAGCCGCAGGATTCATTCTCAAAATCTTATCAAGTTCCTTGTTGAAGTGCTCATGAACCTCCTCTGGCCAATCTTTCTTATCTCCACGTTTTCGCAATGCTTCTACTTCCTGATCCGGTCCATCCTGACCAAGCTCATCCTGCAAGATTCGAATCTGTTGACGTAGAAAGTAATCTCTTTGCTGTTGATCAATATCTGTATGAACCTTATCTTGAATTTCTTGCTTGAGTTCCAACATTTGAAGGTCCTTCAACATAAATTGTAGAAGCTTCTCTGATCTGATTTTAGGATCATCAATTTCTAATAGCGATTGCTTATCCCCTACCTCAGCGTTGATATTTGAAGATAAGAAATGAGTAAGAAAATTGAAGCTATCTATATTGTCGATTGCTACTCTAGCTTCTTTCGGAATCTCAGGGCTTAATCCCATTATCTTGGTAGCAGTATCCTTTAAAGACTGGATAATTGCCTTCTGCTCCTTTTTAGGTAGCGAGTTAGATTTATCAGGTATGGTTTCATACTTGATCATTTGATGCGGATCTTCCTGCAGCCTTTCGGTAATCTTAAAGCGATTTTGTCCCTGAATGATAATCGTAGTATTTCCGTCAGGTAGAACTATCATCTTCAAGATCTTGGCTATAGTTCCAATTTCATATAGATCCTTAAATTTCGGATCCTCAGTATTCACATTTTTCTGAGCAATTACCCCAATGATTCGATCTCCTCGATATGCTTTTTTCACAAGCCTAATTGACTTGGTCCTGCCAACAGTGATTGGAAGAACCACGCCTGGAAATAATACTGTATTTCGAATTGGAAGAATAGGAAGATCCTCGGGAAGGTCCGATTCCTCCATCTGACTATCTTCAGGAGAAATGATCTGGATAAATTCTTCCGAATCTTCGTCTACAAATTCTGGTATGAAAAATGATTTCAAATTAGCTTCACTCATAAATGCCAATATGTCATATAAATTGTGCACAACCCCATGTGAATGGGAAAGGTACATAATTGTCAATCGTTGTGCCAAAGTATATGTACATGGCAAATAGTGCTAACTTTAATTTAATTTTAAATAATACTGACGAATCGACAGCATGAGCCGAAATCATCATCGCTACTTAGGCTATTTTTTACTTCTACTTACTCTATATGCTTCGGCACAAAGAGGAAGAAAGGAAGTACAAATTATTGGTGATTCAATCCCTAAGGATGTTGTTTTCAATGCATATGAATTCAAGGGCATAAATAAATATCCTGAATACTTTAATAAGCAAAAGCTACAGCGGATAATAGAGTTGGATAGAGTGGAGAAATGGGAAGAGTTGTACATCAACTTAAAAGACTATGTTAGCAAATTTGGTATTCGGAATTTTTATAAGGATACCCGCCTCATTTGGAAGCTTGCCAAAATGACGGAATTGTTTGGTGATCCGGATGAAGCAAAAACCCTTTATCGGATGGTTTTACGACACCATTACCAAGGAATAAACATTAAAGAAATTGAATTGTATTACGATTCGCTCAATCGTCAGGCTGCGGAGCAATTTGTACCAATAGATTACTACTATGAACTAGTAGAACATCGAAAACTCATAGATACGCTACAACCTCCTAGAGGTGTTCTTTTAAACATGGGCATGCTTGTAAATAGTGCCAGCGCAGATTATGGCCCATCTCTAAACATTCACAATGACATTCTAGTATTCACTTCTAAAAGGAAACAAGTTGATGAGACCATACGCTTTCGAGAAGATGAGGACCTTTTCTTCAGCCATAAAGATCCTTATGGCACATGGTCAAAAGCTAAACCGATTGATAAGCTAAACTCGCATTACAACGAAGGATCTCCATGCTTAAGCGGAGATGGAAAGACATTGGTTTTTTCTCGATGCGATTCCCCTGATTCTTACGGCGATTGTGACTTATTTATTGCCACTTTACAGGCGGACAGTACATGGACACGTCCTGAAAATTTAGGCGTAAGTGTCAATAGCCTAGCCTGGGATTCGCACCCGGCATTATCGCATCAAGGGGATACGTTGTATTTTGCTTCAGATAGATTAGGTGGTTTTGGACTTTCTGACATTTATTATACCACAAGAGATGAAAAAGGAAGATGGTCTGCTGCCCTAAATGTAGGGCCAGTAATAAACACGAGACAAAACGACGTAAGTCCTTTTTATCATCCAATACATGAAGTCTTGTACTTCAGCTCTCAAGGTCAACTTTACAATTTTGGAGAATTTGATATCTATAAAGCATACCACAAGGATGGGTATTGGACAGAACCTCAAAATATTGGCCCATTAGTGAATGGACGAGGTAGTGAATTTTATTTTACAATAGATTCAGAATCTGAACTTCTATTTTATGCTAGATCCTCGACTAGAGATTTGAATAAACAAGATATTTATTCATTCCCTTTGCCAATGGAAGCACAACCTGAAGCCACAACTCCAGTTACAGGAACACTTACTGATTCATTGACAGGCGCCCCTTTTCAAGGCATTGTATCAATAATTGATCTAGACCGGGGCAATGAAGTAGCTCCTAAATTCTTAAAGTCTGATGGTTCGTTCGAATTTGATCTCATAAACAATAGAAACTATCTGCTTATTCTTCAAGGTGATGATTTCTTCAGAATTGAAGAGGTATTCTACTTAGACGGGCCAATGGAGATAAACACAGTCACTCAACCTCTCGCCTCGAAAATGAAGTTCGAGTCCATAGAATTTGATGTTGGAAAAGCTGAGCTTAAAACTGAGATGTATGCCGATTTGAATAAAGTAGTCAACTTTCTTTATGACAACATAGATTTCAAACTCCGAATTTCAGGTCATACAGATTCAGTAGGTGATCCGGAAAAAAATCTTCAACTATCTAAGGAACGCGCTCAAAATATCCGAGACTACATTGTCATTTTTGCCGGCATCATCAAAGAGCGGGTTCAAGCTGATGGTTTTGGAGATACACAACCTATTATTCCGGAAGAAGTAACCGAATCCGATCGAAAACTAAACCGACGAGTAGAATTTGAAATCTACAGAGAGGTTCCTCCAAGAGAAGACTCAGAAGATTCTATCAGCGATTTTTAGAATAAGCTTATGGTGTCGTTGATGATTACAAAAGCCATCAACGATAAAAGAATTACCATTCCTACTTTCTGAGAGTTTTCTAAAAATCTATCCGAAGGTTTTCTACCAGTCACAATTTCCCATGTTAGGAATACAACATGACCTCCATCAAGAGCTGGGATAGGTAAAAAGTTCATAAACGCAAGAACCATTGAAAGAAGTCCAACAATTCTCCAAAAATTGTTCCAGTCCCATTCTGGACCAAAAAAAGTGGCAATCTTAATAGGACCTGATAGAGATTTTCTCACATCAACTTCTCCAGCAAACATCTTCTTGAAGCCCTTAATATTTAGCCAAACTACCGCAAATGCATTATAGGTTCCTTCACTAAGTGACTCTCCGAATGTGAATTCTCTTGTAACGAATTCGAGTTTGTCCTCGATTTTTAATCCAAGGGTTCCGTCTATTGCAACAAATGCTTCAGTCTCTATCAATTCGCCTCCTCGATCAATTTCAATAGATACCGTTTGTTCAACATTTGCATCTAATACAGTAACCAACTGATCAAAGTACAGAACTTCCTGACCATTGACCTTTAAGAACTGATCTCCACTACGAATACCAGCATCATCAGCACTAGAGCCTGGTGTGACTACATCTATAATGTATGGTCTCCTAGGAGAAATAATATTTACACGATTTTTCTTATCAGCGAATTTGTCAATGAAATCATTAGCCATATCCACTCTGATTTCTTTACCATCTCTCAGAACAGTATAATAGTTGTCTGATCCAAGAAGTAGATCAGGACTTAAAATATCTGAGAAACGCTCATATTCTTGTCCATTAATAGCAATAACACGGTCTCCAGTTTGAAAGCCCAGTTGCTCTCCAAGATCGTAGGCAACAATGCCGTATTTGTTTAGCTCATCTTTAGTGACATAGCTTTCCCCGTTTACCCAAGCTAGGCAAATAAAAATGATGATGCCCGTTACGACATTCACTATTATTCCACCCATCATCACAATTAATCGTTGCCAAGCCGGCTTTGCTCTAAATTCCCATGGTTCTGGCTCTTCACTTAAAGATTCGGTATCCAATGATTCATCAATCATTCCAGAAATCTTAACAAATCCCCCTAGCGGGATGGCTCCAATTGAATATTCTGTTTCCCCAAACTGCTTACCCCAAATTTTTGGAGGAAAGCCAATAGAAAATTTCTCAACTCTCATTCCGAATGATTTAGCGGCAATTAAATGCCCCCACTCATGTACTCCTACCAAAATTGACAGCCCTAAAAGAAGCTGTCCTACCATAATTAAAGTCTCCATCTATCTTATCAATTCGAGCGCTTTGGCTCTTGTTTCTTTATCTGTCTGTATAAAATCTTCTATTTCAGGATTGCGAATATAGCTCACCTTTTGCAGGCAATTTTCAATAACATCCGAAATCTCTAGAAAACCTACCTTATCCTCTAGGAATGCTTGAACAGCAATTTCATTCGCCGCGTTCAATATACATGGTTGATTTCCTCCTTCTTTTGCAACCTCAAAAGCTAATCCAAGGTTTCGGAAAGTTTCAATATCTGGCTTTTCAAATGTCAATTGTGGATAATCCATAAAATCAAATCTTGGGTAATCTGCCTTTAATCTTTCGGGATAAGTCATCGCAAATTGTATAGGTACACGCATATCTGGAAGTCCCATTTGTGCTTTCATCGATCCATCCTCAAATTGAACTAACGAATGAATGATAGACTGTGGATGTACAATCACCTCAATTTGTTCAAGACCTACACCAAAAAGCCATTTTGCTTCAATCACTTCCAACCCCTTATTCATCATTGTGGCGGAATCAATCGTTATTTTGGCTCCCATATCCCAATTTGGATGCTTTAACGCTTGATCTTTAGTTACTGATGCTAATAGCTCACGATTTTTACCCCTAAATGGCCCCCCGGAAGCCGTCAGAATCAATTTTTCAATCGGATTATGGAATTCTCCCACTATACATTGGAAAATAGCAGAATGCTCAGAATCAACAGGTAGAATATTAACACCTTTATTCTGGGCAAGTTGAGTGATTAATTCACCTGCCACAACCAGTGTTTCCTTGTTTGCTAGTGCGATAGTCTTTCCTGCATTAATAGCTCGTATGGTCGGCAATAATCCAGAATACCCAACCAAGGCAGTTAAAACAATATCTATAGATTCCATTTCGACCACTGAAGCCAATGCATTTTCACCAGCATAAACTTTGATATCGTGTGAATCAAGGGCATCAAACACTGTTTGATACAAATCTTCATTAACAATAACGACACTATTGGGATTGAATTCCTTTGCTTGATTTATCAACAACTCTGCATTGTTTTGAGCAGTAAGTACTTCAACTTCAAAATTGTCTGGATGACGCTTGATTACATCAAGCGCTTGGGTTCCAATTGAACCTGTTGAGCCTAGAATGGCAATATTTCTTTTCTTCATTTAGGTCGCTTAAGCCATCTCATTAAAAAGAACAGTCGGCAAAGGTAAGAGTTTGCTTTTTTTAACAATTGAATGGATTCATTTTTGAAATGAAATAGTTTATTTATTGAAGAATTAAAGTTCAGATTATGAATAAAGTACTCACAACATTACTTGCTCTTGCTTCAGGATTTGCCGGCGCATTTTTATTTTCAAGACTTTCGGCAGATAAAACCCCCAATATAGTTGTTCAAGAAAATATAAAGGCTCCAATAAGTCGGGTCGGGTTGTCAAACCTAGTTCCAAATGAAAATTTTGTTGAAGCTGCAAATAGAAGTACGGGCAGTGTAGTTTTTATTCAGACACTCAGTGAAGTGGACTATCGAAGTGGTGGTTGGATGAACTGGTTCTTCGAACCCAGATCTTCACAACAAATTGGAAGTGGTTCAGGAGTAGTTTTTTCAAACGATGGCTACATCGTTACCAACAACCATGTAATTATGGACGCGGACGAAATAACTGTTATTGCCGGAAAAAGGAGCTATAAGGCTGAGTTAGTTGGACGAGACCCGAGTACCGATCTGGCGGTTATTAAAATAACTGATGGCAATTTACCCGCAATAGAAAAAGGTGATTCTGAACAAGTAAACGTAGGGGAATGGGTGCTAGCTGTTGGTAATCCCTTCAATCTTACTTCTACTGTTACTGCGGGTATAGTAAGTGCCAAAGGAAGGAACATCAATATTTTAAGAGACAAATTCCCGATTGAGAGTTTTATACAGACTGATGCTGCAATTAATCCAGGGAACAGTGGTGGTGCATTGGTTAACTCGAATGGTGAGTTGATTGGAATAAACACTGCTATTTTATCCCGCACTGGGACTTATGCAGGATACGGTTTTGCTATTCCGGTAAACATCGTCAAAAAAGTATTTAATGATCTAGTTCAATATGGTGAAGTGCAAAAGGCCTTTACAGGAGCTGAATACATTGAAATAGATAGCGAATTGGCTGATAGAATGGGCGTTGAAGATTTGGATGGAGTAATTGTTGCTGAAATAAAAAATGATGGCCCTGCTGAAAAAGCTGGATTGCAAAAACGAGATGTAATTAGAAAAATCAATGATTACAGAATCGAGAGCAAAGCCACTCTGGAGGAGTTAATCGCAAAGAGTTATCCTGGAGATAAACTCACAATACTGATAGAGCGTGATAACAAAATGATTAGCAAAGAACTCACGCTTACCAATAGAGAAGGAACAACAAGCATCATTAAAAGAGATATTTATTATGCTGACGATCTAGAAGCGAGTTTCGAAAGTGTCTCTAAAGTCGAGAGAGATGCTCTGGGAGTATCCAGTGGTGTGAAAGTCATTGATTTCAAGAATAACGGCTTTTTCTCCAACCTGGGAATACCCAAGGGATTTATTATCACGCAGATTAATAGCAAACCCATCAATAGACCAAAAGAACTTGAAAATGCTCTTTTGAATGTAAGAGGAAGATTTGATGTAATTGGAATAGATAAAAGAGGAAGAAAAGTATACTACCCTTTCAGACGTTAGGCAGTGCGCATCTTCAACTTCTTTTTCAACTCATCTACTGAGTAGCGAAATTTAGCATCCGTATCCATCATATCATTCACTGATTGAAGCGCATGAATAACAGTGCTGTGATCTCTACCTCCAAAATGATAACCAATTGATTTCAATGAGTGGTTGGTATAGTCTTTTGAGAAATACATCGCGACCTGACGGGCAATAACAATCTCTTTTTTCCTGGTTTTTGCCTTAAGATCGTCTTGCCCAACATGGAAGTAATCAGACACAGTTTTTTGGATATAATCGATTCCAACTTCAGAGTCAATCTCTTTTACGATGTTCTTTAGTACTTTCTTAGCAAGTTCTAAATCCACATCCACGCGCATCAGAGATGCATGTGCTATTAGCGATACGATTACTCCTTCCAACTCCCGGATATTCGTATCTACAGTATAAGCTATATACTCAATAACTTCTTCAGGGATGTGTATTCCATCTTCCTGAATCTTTCGTTGAATTATAGCCATTCTAGTTTCAAACGCAGGTTGCTGCAAGTCAGCAGTAAGTCCCCATTTAAATCTAGATACCAAACGCTCTTGTAATCCTTTTAAATCTTTTGGAGCGCAATCGCTTGTCATTACAATTTGCTTTCCGGCTTGATGTAAGTGATTGAAAATGTGGAAGAATATCTCTTGAGTTTTTTCCTTATCTCTTAAAAACTGAACATCATCCAAAATCAAAATATCAACCTCTCTGTAATAAGAGATGAAACTTTGAACATTATTATTTTTTAAGGAGTCAATGAATTGGTTTGTGAATTTTTCTGAAGCTACGTAGATAATCTTTTTTGATGGATCTTCTCTTTTAATGTAGTTTCCTATTCCTTGCACCAGGTGGGTCTTTCCAAGACCAACACCGCCGTAAATCATGAGGGGGTTAAAAGAAGTAACTCCAGGTTTCTTTGCTACCGCATACCCCGCTGATCTTCCAAGTCTATTGCAATCTCCTTCTATGAAGTTATCAAAGGTGTATGTGGGATTTAAATTATTCTCATTATTCAAATCATTGATAAATGCAGTATTCACTGACTTACCTAAACTTCCATTACGATCAGTTAGGTTGTTGATTTTCAGGGGAGTGGCTCCAGATTTGTTAGAATCTTCATTTTCAACCACAACAGAATATTCCAATCTCGCATCATCCCCCATTTCCTTAGCAATAGCTTCTTTAAGGATATGCACATAATGTTCTTCTAACCACTCGTAAAAAAACTGGCTTGGAACTTGAATTGTAAGAACGTTTCCCTCTGTTTTTAAAGGGTTTATCGGATCAAACCAAGTACTAAAACTTTGGTTAGGAATACGCTCTCTTATGTATTCAAGGCAGTTTTTCCAGATTAATTCATGCATCTCCGATTAGAGTTTGTAGTGGTTTAAATTGGCTTAGGTGATTCCTTAAATTTCTAAAAGGGCATCAAATATGTTTTATTTTTTTTTCTAAAAAAAATGGTTTTTGCTCTTGGTTAATTCAAAAAGATATATATGTTATTGAAAGCCACATTTTGAGAAAAAAATCTTTAAAAAATACAATTTTTCTTAACATGCTGATTCTGACCTAATTTCGTAAAAAGTTCACTGAACAACATTAAAATTTTGAAAAATTTAGACCTCAATATCTTCCCCAAAACCAACAAAGACGAATGGCTCCAACTTGCTGAAAATCAACTAAAAGGAGCTAATCCGATTACAGAATTAGCTTGGGAAAATGATGCCAACATTAATCTTAACGGCTACTACGATCGCTCAGATATTCTTCATCTAAAATATTTAGAAGATTTTTTCTCAAACGCTCAACCCCATAGATGGAAATTATATGAAAGAATTATTTCAACCGACCCCGAAGAAGCAAATGAGCAAGCGCTGAAAGCATTGATGGGAGGATGCGATGGGATAATTTTTAGCAACTCGAGTAATATGGAGGTTTTGTTTAAAGACATAAATGCCGAAATATGTGATATCAGTTTTGATTCTTCGGCTTCAACAATATCCGTTGAAAGCTTTACCGGATTTCAAATGTTTAAAAATGGGAACTGTGCTTCATCAGATGTCACAAAGAATCCCATCGATCAGCTATGCGATCTATTTCAAAAATTGAAGAATCACACATACGTACATAGAATTGCACTTTCAGATTTCTTCCTAGAGATAGCGTCTGTTAGAGCTCTTCGATATTTACTAGATGATCGAGGTTTTAAAGGTGTACATATTCATTCTCAAATTCCGAAACATGAAGAGGATGATCATCAATGGTTTTTAAATACTACCGCAGGATTGGCAAGTATTCTTGGGGGAAGCCATTCCATAGATCTGACAACAGCTTCGGGTGATTCTAGAATAAGTCGAAACACCGGGAACCTAATAAGAGAAGAAAGTGGGATTGAAGAATACGAGGATCAATGCGGTGGTTCATACTACATTGAGTTTTTGACAGATCGAATAATTAATCAAGTATCAGAAAAGCTGAAAAAATGAGTAGCAATAAGTATTTACAAGATGGATTTTCAGCTGGAGCCCCACCTTTCCTTCGTGGGCCTTACGCTACAATGTACACTTCCCGCCCGTGGACTATTAGACAATATGCTGGATTCAGTACAGCAGAAGAGTCTAATGCTTTTTATAGAAGAAACCTTGCTGCAGGACAGAAAGGTCTTTCTGTGGCTTTTGACTTAGCCACGCACAGAGGATACGACAGCGATAACCCTAGGGTGAAAGGAGATGTTGGAAAAGCAGGTGTTGCAATCGATTCAGTCGAGGATATGAAAATCCTTTTTGACCAAATCCCACTTGATAAAATGTCTGTTTCCATGACAATGAATGGCGCGGTTATTCCAGTGATGGCCTTTTATATAGTGGCAGCAGAGGAGCAGGGAGTTTCTGCGGATTTGTTAACTGGAACCATCCAAAACGACATTCTGAAGGAATTTATGGTTAGAAACACCTACATCTACCCACCTTCTCAGTCCATGCGAATCATTGCTGACATCTTCAAGTTTACTTCGGAGAAAATGCCAAAATTTAATTCCATAAGTATCAGTGGCTACCACATGCACGAAGCCGGGGCAACAGCTGAGCTTGAAATGGCATTTACATTGGCTGATGGCCTAGAATACGTGCGAACTGGAATAGAAGCAGGAATAAACATAGACTCTTTTGCTCCTCGTCTTTCATTCTTTTGGGGAATCGGCATGAATTTCCTTACAGAGATCGCTAAAATGAGAGCAGCCAGAGTTTTGTGGGCTCGCATCATTAAAGATTTTAACCCAAAGAATGAGAAGTCAATGGCATTGCGGACGCACAGTCAGACTTCTGGCTACAGTCTCACAGCACAAGATCCTTTCAATAATGTAGCTCGAACAACAATTGAAGCGCTAGCAGCTACGCTCGGGCATACACAATCGTTGCATACCAATGCATTAGATGAAGCGATCGCTCTCCCTACTGATTTTTCTGCAAAAATTGCCAGAAACACACAAATCTACCTTCAAAAAGAGACGAATATTACTAAAGTGGTCGATCCGATGGGAGGTTCAAGACATATAGAAAAACTCACAAATGATCTTATTGAAAAAAGCTGGAAGATCATTCAAGAAGTAGAAGAAATGGGTGGTATGTCTAAAGCAATTGAAGACGGCTATCCTAAGATGAAAATCGAAGAAGCTGCAGCACAAAAACAAGCTCTTATTGATTCGGGTGTTGAATCAATCATAGGGGTAAACAAATATATTACCGATGAGAAAACGGATATTGAGTTGCTAGAAGTCGACAATAATGAGGTGAGAAAGAAGCAGATCGAACGTATTAACCATATCAAATCAAATAGAGATGAAGTTGCTGTTCAAAAAGCTTTACAAGATTTAGAAGATGGAGCTCGATCTAATGGCAACTTGCTTGAATTAGCCATTGAAGCAGCTAGAAAAAGAGCTACTTTGGGAGAAATATCCCTTGCTATGGAACAAGTTTTTGGTAGATTTCAGGCAACGAACAGAATCATTTCAGGAGTGTACTCATCAGCGATCAAAAACAATGAAGATTTCAAAAAAGCTTTGGAACTATCGGATCAGTTCGAAGAGTTTGATGGGAGACGTCCAAGAATTATGATAGCCAAAATGGGACAAGATGGGCATGATCGTGGTGCTAAAGTAATAGCCACATCTTTTGCTGACCTTGGATTCGATGTTGATATTGGTCCATTATTTCAAACTCCTCAAGAAGTAGCAAAACAAGCTATTGAGAATGATGCACACCTGATAGGAGCGTCTTCATTAGCTGGAGGACACAAAACTTTAATTCCTGAATTAATTGAAGAATTAAAAAAGCAAGGTCGAGGTGATATATTAGTTGTTGCAGGAGGAATAATCCCAGAAAATGACCATCAAGAACTCTTTTCAAAGGGAGTTGCTGACATTTTTGGACCGGGAACAATCATTTCTAAGGCTGCAATTAAAATTCTTAACAAGCTGATGGCCTAATAGTTCTGGCATTTCGATAACTTTAATCATCAGAAAATCCAATTGTATATGAAATACTTCCAATCCGCCATGGTAGTAATTCTAACGCTATGCGTTGGTATTGCTAATGCTCAGTACCAGAAAATCATCGAGAAAGCCGATGATAAGTACGAATCTGGAGATTATTCATCAGCAAGGAATCAGATTGCTGGGCTAAAGAAAAAAGCTACTAAAGATCTAAGCTATAATAATCCTTACAATGCAATTGCATTGGTTAAAGAAGCAAAGATCAATGTTGGTTTAGGTGAGCTTGTTGATGTTATGAAGCCATTAGAAGAAGCCATCGCCATGAGTACTGAAGTAAATGGTGAGCAAACTGCTGAGCACGGGTTCATTCTACTTGAGGCTTCAGAGGTATTGATTTCATACGGAAATTTTCGTTTAGCCGGGCAATACATAGATGAAGCTACCAAAGCATTTGAATCATCAGGAGCATTAATTGAAGACATCAAATCTGCTTTAGACGTACAACGAGCGCAGGTATTATCTGGAAAAGGATTTTACAGTGGAGCTATAAAGCTGGTTGATGACCAAACGGAATATTATTTGGGGAGAGCTTTCTCAACAGAAGGCGACAAAAACGACCAAGAAGACAGAAAGGAGGAGTTTGCCAAAATGATGATCGTAAAGGCAAATTCTTTGAGAAAGATGGGAGACTATCAATCTGCAGATTCTGCTTTTATCTCTAATCTCGGATGGGTTCAACAAAACCTCAAAAAAACGCACTTGCTGTGGGCGGCTAATGCATATTTAAACGCACGACTACTTGAGGAAAATGGATTGGCTGTTGAAGCACAAGCCAAGCTATACGAAGATGCCTATATACAAGCAATTAGAAAATATGATTTGTCTCACAATACGGTAATGACGATGCAGGCAAGTCTTATGCGGGCACTGTATAGAAACAACCAAAATGCTCGATTCAAAATCGTAAATGCTGATTTCAAAAAATCACTTAATGAATTTAAGAAGACCAGTATTTTCAATCTTGCGGAAGATAAAATGGACCTGACATTTGATCTGGATGATCAAAACATTAAAAAAATAGAGGATAAAATCAATAAGATGCTAACCAGTCCTAGCATTCCTGAATATCACAGCGAACGCATGGAATTACTAGAATTGGCAAAAAGAGTTGCTCTTTATGCAGGCAGACATAAAAACACAGAATCTTATGATAGAGAGATTCTTAAAATCAAAGAGTACTTGCTAGGAACAGATGCACCGGAATTCCATTTAACTAAAGTAAAACTGGCCAATTACTACGTTGACTTTACCGACAAATTTGCTGAAGCAAAAACAATCTATGATGAAAGTTTTCATGCCTTAGTTGAACCAGAAATAACCAAGGGACATGTCGATTATTTGGACATCATGAATCACTTAGCGAAGTTTTATGAAGAAACAGATAACTACGAAAAAGCCTCTGAGATCTTAGATGATGCATTGCTAGCAGCGCGAGTAAAATATGATAATGAAGACATTGAATACGGAAAAGAACTGGAAAAAATAGCTGGTCTTCAAATTAACATCGGAGAGTACGAAAAGGCTACTGACAATCTAAAGGAAGCTGAACGTATTATGAAAGCAGTGAAAACAGATGAATCAAAAAGCTATTTGGCATCTGCCTATATCACAAAAGCTAAACTGCTATCTATCAAAGGAGAATACGATGACGCAGAAGATCACATTTATGATTCCGAGGATCTAAGAGAAGATGGGGCGCTTATTATAGATGTAACAGGATTAAGCTACCAAGACGACCTTGGAGGATTATTTACAAGTATAGGCAGGTATTCTGATGCAACTGAGCTTCTCTCAGAATCATTAGAGGAAAAAACCGATCAGTTTGGGAGTGCTAGCAGACACCTAAACAGAACATTGGTTTTAAATGGTAGATTAAATCTTATTAAAGGTGACTATACGCAGGCAGAGCAACAAGCGAGAAGAGCAAATACTATAGCAATAAGTACATTCGGAGAAAATTCATCCAAAGTAGTTCCATCTATACTTCAACTAGCAGATGTTTATACTACCATCGGGGATTATGAAAAAGCTGAATCATTGCTGAAGAATGCAATTCGAATTCAAAAGGAAAAATTTGGATCGGATCATGTTGATGTTGGGAAGTCAACATCAAAGTTAGCATTGGTGTATTTCTATCAGGATAAGCCATTAACTCAGATTCAGTCTTTGTTCCAAGAGGCTGAAAAGATCATTGGCAAAAAGCTTGGCTCCAACAATCCTACGTATGCTGAAATCCTTAAAAATATGGCGATAGCCAATATTGCTTCAGGAAATTATTCATTAGCCTTTACGTATTTAAATCAAGCGGAGAGTATCTGGAAAAGTAAAATTGGCAAACGAAACAATATAAATGCTGCAATCGCACAAGTATTAAAGGGTGACATCTATTATAAACAAAAGAAATATTCAGATGCTGAAGGTTACTATGAGAATGCCAAGAAACAGTATGAGCGTGTATTCAGTGATACTCATCCAGAGTTCGTAAAAGTTCAGTCAAAGCTCAGCAAGACCTATTTCATGCAAGCCAGATACAAAGATTCTCAGGATCAAATGGAAGCTGTTCTTGGCAATTACAAAAACTTTATCAAAGATTACTTCCCTGCACTTAGTGAAAGGGAAAAAGCAAAGTTCTGGAATACGATCAAGGGTGACTATGAATTTTACAATACCCTGATTGTGAGTAGAAATAGAAGTGCGAAATATATCGGTGAACTTTATAATAATGCACTGCTCACCAAAGCACTACTTCTTAACTCTTCAATCAAAGTTCGTCAGAGAATAATGAGTAGCAATGATCAAGAGCTAATTGACATGTATACCAAGTGGGTAGAGGATAAAGAATTACTTACTGCTGCCTTATCTATGAGTCTTCAAGATCTTCAAGATGGAGGCATTGATGTTGCAGCTCTCTCAAACAGTGTAGAGCTTCTTGAAAAGAATATCAGCTTAAAATCTGAACTTTTCTCACAAAGCGCAGATAGCAGACAAGTAGTTTGGGAAGACGTGAAAAATTCGCTTGGAGAGAATGAAGTTGCGATAGAAATGGTGCGATTTAGGGTATTTGACCATGCTTTCACTGATTCAGTAATGTATGCGCTATTGTATGTGAAAGGTGATAAAAAATCTGAGCCTAAGATGATTTTACTTGATAATGGTAGAGAATTGGAAGGCAGATCTCTAAAGATTTATAGAAATAGCATTAAGTACAAAGTTGAGGATAAGTATTCATATGAAAAATATTGGCAGCCAATTGAAAATGAAATGGGTGCAATCTCAACATTATATCTATCACCGGATGGAGTTTATAACCAGATCAACTTAGAAGCCATACCTACACCTGACGGTAAGTATGTGTTGGACAATTCCAACATCCTCTTAGTAAGTAATACAAAAGATCTTTTCATGAATAAGATCAAAACCAAAGTAGTTGCAGAGGAAGAACATGCGATGATGTTTGGTAACCCGCAATTCTATAAAGATACTCAGCCAGGCAAGCCTCTTGCTAGCTCCGGTTTAACTCGTTCAACTGCAGAAGTGGTAACTCCTCTCCCTGGAACAAAAAAGGAAATAGAGGAGCTAGATAATTTGCTCGATCGAAAAGGATGGAGTACAGAAAAATTTACGGAATTGGATGCGACGGAGATGTCAATCAAAGCAGTTGCAAACCCGAGGGTATTCCACGTTGCGACCCATGGTTTCTTCCAAGAGGAGACCAAAGCAAGCAATATTGATCAAGAGTACAATGAAACTAAGGCTTATGACAATCCGCTATTGAAAACCGGGCTGTTACTTGCGGGCGCGGGTGATATACTTAATCAAACACAGTTTAACTACAATGTTGATAATGGCATTCTAACAGCATATGAGGCCATGAATCTAAATCTAGACCTTACTGATTTAGTTGTATTATCTGCTTGTGAGACAGGACTTGGTGAGCTACAAGCCGGTGAGGGTGTATACGGATTGCAAAGAGCATTCTTAGTTGCAGGTGCTAGAACTATTGTAATGTCGCTCTTCAAGGTGAGCGACGAAGCAACTCAGCAGCTAATGATCAAATTTTACCGTAAGTGGATTGAAACCGGCAACAAACGTCAGGCATTTATCGACGCTAAAAAAGAAATCAGAAACGAGTACAGAGATCCAATCTATTGGGGACCTTTCGTAATGATTGGTCTGGACTAGTTTCCACTGACCTCTTGAATGATATTAATTTAGGACATCCAACTGGGTGTCCTTTTTTATTGGACAGATACATAACCAGGAGCTCGACATCCGATCAGCTTAGACTTGCATTTAACCCTCTCCTTTGTCAACATTCTATTTCAATATGCAGTACTAGGTAGGTTAGATTCACATTAACCTGACAAGGATGATGAAAGTCTGTAGAGATCAATCATGCTAATCATTCATCGCATATGATGATGCGAATTGTATAAACACAAAAAACCCTGATCCATTCGGATCAGGGTTTGAAAATTGGTTTCTATCAATAGGGAATAAGACTTCTTATTCTTCCTCTTTGTATACTTTAATTCCGTTTCTTTCGATGATGTCTTTCTTCAAGATTTTGAAATCTTCAACATCTGGATTCATCTGAATAGCTTCTTCAATCGCTGTAAGTGCATCTACAATTAAACCATTCTCTTCGTAGAATGAAGCATAGATAACTTTATTAAGCGGACTGTCTTGATCAACCTCAGCTTGTAGGCTGCTTAATCCTTCAGCGTATTGTGCAGGATTTTCAGGTCGTTTGATAGCGATGTCTCCTGAAGAAACGTCAGTATTTTCTTTAGCTGTTACATTGATAATCCAAAGACCTTCTTCGTTCTGCATCTCACCAGAAGTGAAATCAAGAGTTACGGAATTACCTGCAACTTCTTCTTTCATAATTTCTTCGTCGAAGATATTCTTTACAGTAACGATGAATACTTTTTCATCCATGCCTTCAAGGATATCCCAAGTAACAATTGCCTTGTCTCCTAGAATGCTAGCATCTTCAGCAGGAATAAGCGCTTTGATAGACTCATCTCCAGCAAGAGCTCTTTTCGCAGCTCCAGTTGCGTTAAGTCTTTGTCTGTAGTTAGGCTTTTCCTTTTCATTCATTTTATTCGCTAAGAATTTAGCATATCTGCTAGATACACTAGCAGACTTGGTATTAACCATCTTAGCAAGATCAGAAACCTTCTTAGTTCCAGGAGTTCTCACTTCCAAAGTTTTACCAGACTTGTGCATCAAACCAATGTAAGCTCCTTGAGAAGCAATTAGTTGATCACCGTCGCTAAGTGTAGCTCCTGTCTTAAGTGCTACTGCAGACGCAGCACCTTCTTTCATAACTTTATTTTGGCCCTTATTGGCCAATACTCTAAACGTATACCCTTGACCGTTGGCAACCCCAAAGGCAAAAACAAACATTAGTGTAGTCGCAATAGAAACAAACTTTCTCATAATAATTCCAATAGTATTTGGCGTTTTCTAAAATTTATAATCGTGATACTTTAAATAATTCTTTTCTTCCTTCTTTGGAAAGTGAATTTTTCACAACTCCATAGAATACTTCCAGGCCATCACCTGAAAGCGCTATAGCAATAAGTAGAATGTTCAATTCTAACTTAACACTATAAAGGTCCATTGCATAAATCATTATGTATGGAATCCCAACTAATAAAATAACCTGAATCACCTTTGTGATTCCGTCGTACCATTTTGGTAGTTTTTTATAGATCCAAGAGAAAACCATAATTGTGAAAAACAACATAATTATAGTTAAAACCCAAGTTTGAATATCAGATAGGTAGTAAATGTAATCTTCATTTAAAACCATTGATACAATATTGGCATGGATAACTCCACCATACATATCAGGGAATGCCCTTCCAACATATACTTCATTAAGTGGAGTAAAAAATTTATCCTCAAAATTTTCTCTATCTCCAAGCTCTTCACCCAAGAAGCAGAAAATAACTACTTTATCTTGTATAATTTCCGGAACAAAGTTTCCGTTGTAAACATCCCAAACATCAAGTGCCGTGTATTTATTCCCGAATTTGGTTGCACCATAATCGAGAACATTACCTCTGTAATTAATTACTTCTTCTTCGTTTCCTCTCGCTAAAAACTTGTCAGCTTTTTCTTGAGAAACAAAACTCGCCATTTTAACGGCAAAAGAAACTTGATTCTCTCCGTTGTCCATTTCTAACTGAGGTACAAATGTTCTACACATTTTCAAGTCTTCTTGAACTCCGGCGTCAGTAACTAGATTGGCAAAAGCAGGGTGCGCATTCCACGTAAACATTGGATCAGACCATTCAAGTGAATCATAAGAGTCTGGATTCAGATTATCCATTGTTTGCGAAAGCTTGGTTACCAGTACCAAATTTTCTACCCTTCCTAACGCCTCCATGAGCATCAAATCCCCAAGTGTATCTTGCTTTGGGTAGTCAAAGAACAAATCCACTCCAATGACAGCCGGATCATACTTACTAATTGAATCAAGTAATATTGAGATCCCCATTCTGTCTTCCAAACCGACATTGACCAGAACTACATTTTGATCAGCTACCGGATCGTCTAACAACTGAGAAAAATACACATCTGTGAACTCCATGTCAGCAAATGCTTCTCCTATTGGATCCATTATGTCAAAGACCTTAAATGCTGTAAGACTTCCAAAAAGTCCCATCAGCGCAAAAATAAAAATTGTTCCCAGGATTACATCCCGCCAGAATCTTCTAAACATTATCTATTTGTTGGTGGGTTAGTTAGTTAAGATTATATATGCAATTAAAACATTTCTCACCAACGATCACAATCGATGTATTAGAAGAGTTCAATTTTTTCTTCAAATTACGCAATAAAAACTTTAATACTCGTCCTATGGATTCAACTTTTCGGCGAACACCTAATATTCATCTACAAGACTTAATAAACGGTCTATTGCAAGGAAATAGGGTTTTTCTGAGTAGAGCTATCACCCTTGTTGAAAGTAAAAGAGCTGACGATAAGGTGGCGAGTGCTGAATTAGTAGATAAGATCTTAAATACAGAAAGAAAAACCCTCAGAATTGGGATTACTGGAGTTCCTGGTGTTGGAAAAAGCACGTTCATTGAATCCTTTGGTAAAATGCTCACCGAAAAAGGTAAAAAAGTAGCTGTTTTATCAATCGATCCAAGCAGCAATCGATCAAAAGGGAGCATTTTGGGAGACAAAACAAGAATGGATGAACTATCCAAAGATCCGAATGCTTTTATACGACCATCAGCATCCGGCTCGAGCCTAGGGGGAGTTGCTTCAAGCACGCGTGAATCAATCTTGCTATGTGAGGCTGCCGGATTTGATGTAATTATTATTGAAACAGTAGGCGTAGGTCAAAGTGAAACAATCGTCAAGGACATGGTGGACTATTTTTTACTGTTGATGCTTGCCGGTGGTGGTGATGAATTGCAAGGAATTAAACGTGGCATTATGGAAATGGCCGATCATATCTTAATCAACAAAGCAGATAATGACAATCTAAAGGCCGCAAAGCACGCTAAAGATGATTACTGGAATGCTGTACACCTATTTCCACCAAATGATGCCGATTGGGTTGTTCCTGTTGGTCTTTGTTCGGCCTTAGAAAAAAATGGAATTGAAGAAGTTTGGAGTGAAATTGAAAATTACCAGAGTCACACCGCTAAAAATGGTTGGTTCGAAGAAAATAGAAAAAGGCAGGCAATTAAGTGGTTTCATGAACGAATCCATGCCCGCTTGGAGGAGACATTTTATTCCAAGCCAATGGTAAAGGAGGAGATTAAAAAAAGGGAGGAGCTTATCTCCTCCCAAAAACTTTCTGTTCGCAAGGCTGTAGAAGAGCTCTTTAGTTAAAAACGAACCCGTTAGGTCCTCTTCCAACATCGAACGAGGTTACCAACGTTCCCGTAGAAGAATACTGAAAAACTTCACCATCTTCAACGAAGTTCTTAGAATCAGCAACATAAATATCACCAGTTGCAGGATCAACCCCGATTCCATAAATTGATGTAAATGATTCATTTACGATTAGCGGCTCCACTGATGATTCCATGCTGTTTACATCTCTGTTAAAAACACTGCTTCCTGCATAGAAATACACTTGATCTTTAGCTGCATTGCAAGCCATTTTCCCTGAAATGTTTGCATTAAACTCGATAGTTGCGTCAACTACCTTATCTGTCAAATTAATTTTTAAAATAGCTCCATCGTTTGCAGGCGCAAAATTTTCATCAAATCCACCTTTGCAAGAGACCCATAAATCACCATTTTGATCAACAATCATATGTGCCGGTGCAGGTGAAGGTAGTGTCAATGTTTCTGTGACATTATTGTTACTTAGGTTAACAACAGAAATGGTGTTCTCAAAAGTGTTTGAAACATACGCTTGGTTTCCATCGACTACTACGAATTCTGCTCCAAATCCTACTGTAACAGAGGCATCAATTTCACCAGTAGTCAAATCAAAAACAGATAATCTTCCAGCTTCGGTGAAGCTTACCCATTCCGTTAAATATCCTTTACCGTTAGCCACGGTCATATACCTAGGTAGTGCCGCATCGACCGTATAGAGACTCTCCAAAGAATACCTATTCATCACCTCCACCTTATTACTGTTGTTAACAACAACAAAAAGCAATGTATCAAATACATATGCTGATTGGGCGATGTCACCAAGTGCCAGGTTATTCACCGCATCGAATATATTAAGATCAGCTTGGGTACCAGTATATGAGAAAAACGAAAGAGAAGCATCTCCTTCTAGGAAATTACCCTCATTTACTATTACAACTCCATTGTCATAATCCCCCAATATCGTTGGTGAGTCGTCATTACTACATGAGTAGAAAAAACTCACGGCTACAAGTAGGATTAACGTTTTGATAGAAAATTTATTCATCTCTTAAAGTTTAGTTGTTAATTCAATTAGAAATGCCCGACCGGGCATAGCAGTATTTTTTAAGTTTTCATAGTCAACATTTGCTACGTTTCTTAGATGTAGCGCTACATCAAATTGTGCAACAGGCAATGAAATTTTTTGCGTCATTCGCAGGTCTAGAAGAAAGAACTCCTCTATCCTATTTGCTCTCGAATTTGAAAGCGTTGTAAACCTTCTCCCAGTAAAATTTCCGATTACCTCAATACTATTTGTTGAAGTGGAAAACAAAGCCGAGGCAGAAGCTGAATGCTTAGGTACATAAGGAAGTTGATTATCCTCTTCTACCCCTTTATCGGTTGATTTTACATAGCTATACTCTCCAAATAGCGACAGTTTGTTTCTTCCAATCAAAAACATACCCTCCACATCAAGCTCCAATCCCTCTACTCCTACATTTCTAATGTTTACTGGCGTCCAAATACCATCAATAGGAATCCATTGTATCCAGTTGGCCGTGCTTGATCCAAAGTAGGTAACCCCAAGCTTTAAGTCTTTATAGTTAAAATCTAGACCAGCTTCTCTATTTAGGCTTTGCTCAGGTTTTAAGTCTAGGTTGCCACCGGGATTCCAGAATAGATCATTAAATGTTGGAATTCTAAAATCCCCACTCAATCTCCCGCGAACAAGAAAGGTGAAATCGCCACCAACCGGATTGGATTCTGCTCCAACAGAAGGAATAAAGACATTACCTCCAGGATAAAAGCTCTGCCTGATATTCAAGTTTAAACTGCCAAAGTCCACGTATGATGTCCCAGAAGCAAAGAGTTGTAGCTGGCTTCTTGTCTCTATCCCATTAAAGTTTTCAGATTCTGCCCATTCGTGAACTCCTGTCGCACCAAATCTTACAAATAATTTAGTATTTACAGTTTTTTCAAATGCCTGCGTAATAGCCAATCGATAAGAAGTGGTAATTGAGGAATCATTAAATACTGTTTGATCCCTCAGCAAACCTGCAGTTGAGCGAAGATTAAAAAAGCCATCATATTCATTATTCAATGCTAACCGAAAAGATGTGCTTTCAAGTGTGCTTCGCGAAGCACTTGTTCTAGTAGGCTGAATATCTCGATCATTTTCGGCATAGGCTAGCTCAGAGAAGAAAAATCCGTTCTTATAATCATGATGCAGCTTGTGCGAGAGACCTATTCTACTGACCGATGCGTGTTCTTGGCGACTGCCATCTTCAAGTTTAAAGTCATTTTCTAACAGACTCTTGAAAAAACGCAGCTCATTAACAAATCGCCTAGAGTGAATTTGAATTTTAGTACCTACATCTTTTTGACCGAAAGAACCATATCCTAAATGAAGGCTAATCAATGAATCTTTACGGACATTTGAATTATCCAAAATGATAGTACCTCCAATTGCGCCACTCCCGAAATGTGAACTCCCTCCACCTCGTTGAATAACTAATTGATCTGTGAGAAATAAAGGCCAGACTGAAAAATCTGACTGTCCTAATGTTGGAGAGTTTACTGGAATCCCGTTCCAGATCACACTCGTATGAGATGCTGAAGTGCCTCTTAAGCTAACTGTAGATAGTTGTTGTGACCCATAGTTCTTGAAGTAGATAGATGATCTTTCTCCCAATTCAGACATAGAACCGCTGCTCCCTCCTGTCTGGGTTCGGATGAC
>CAZWLS010000003.1:0-34854 GCA_964634415.1 uncultured Roseivirgaceae bacterium
TTTCAAATTCATATTCAGCTTCTAAACGGGCAATTTTCTTAGTGCTGTTTTCATTGAATTGCTCATTCTGTAGCTTTTTAGATATTGCTAAGAATTCATACGCAGATCTATATTGGCCTTTGCGTTGATACACTTTATGCAATGCATTGGAGAGTTCCTCCATATTGGGGATTAGATCATTGGCTTTCGCAAGATTAAACCCTTCAAGAAGCCTAGCTTCAGATTTATTCAAATCGCCTTGAATGCTGTAGTACTCCCCTAAATCCAAGTATACACTTGCCATGGTCCTTTTATTGCCGCACTCTTGCGCTAGTGTCAAAGCTGTGGAAATATAGTGATAGGCTGAATCGTAGACCTGCTCTTCTAAGTAGAGATCTCCAAGTTGAGTCATTGGCATTGCCGCGGTACATTTGGACCCGCTTGAATTGGCAAGAAAAATGGATAGCCAGTAGTTGTTCTTTGCCTGATCTACTTGCTTGAGATGAACCAAAACATTGCCAATATTTAGTAGTGTATGTGCTCTGCCAGCTTTATTACCTGTAATGCTGTCATACTTTGAGGTTTTGGAATAATACTCAAACGCCTTATTAAAATCACTTCGTTCTAAATAGATATTGGCAATGTTGTTATACAGGTTAGCCATCATGTTAGCATTGCCATTTTCTTCGAAATACAATAAGGACTCCTGATACATTTCAAGGGCTTTGGAGTACTTACCCTGTTCACTGTATGTCACCGCAATACTTGCCAGCAATACTGCCCTACTTTCATAATTTTTGATTAAATCAAACAACTCATATGATTGCTGAAAAGCCATTCTCGCTGAGTCATACTGAGACTTTCCGAAATGAATATTCCCTAAGGTGTTGAGTGCATCTGCTTGTATCTGGATCAATCCATTCTCTTGAGCGAGGTCTCTTGAAGTCGATACATAGAATGCAGCAGAATCTCTGTTGCCCAAGTAATTATATCCCAAACCAAGGTTACGCAGCGCTTGTGCTTTTCCTTTTATAAAATCAATATCATCTGCAAGCGCTATTGCATCATTCGCATATTCAATGGTCTTGGCAGCATCAATATATCTCCACTCAAAAGCAAGATTTATCAACGTATTCACCTTATTGGTATCAAGATCTTGAGAATCTAGAACGTTTTCTAAACTGTCAATGGTAGCATTCTGTGCAAGTACAATTGAGATACTTGAAATGCACAATATCACGGATAGCAGATATCTCATATGGTAATGATGGTATATAAGGGTTTCTTTAATAATGCCAATATTAAAAAAGAAAACCTATTGTAAGACTTATAAATATGATGCTTTTCTAACTTCTAACTTGTGCTCATCAATTTATACCTTAAGTTGAATTGAATTATCTTAATTAGCGATAGATCAAGATTCACTACTAATTGAAACCAGAAGTAAAAGCAATCATCGACTCAAACTTTGGGAAATACATTACTATAAGTGATGAGGCATATGAATATCTAGACATCAACTTTGAAGAGAGAGAATATCCTCAAAGAGCTTTTTTGGTTGAAGGTGGTACGGTGGCCAAGTATTTTTATTTTGCACTTTCTGGTGTACAGGCAGGATATTTAATAAACAATAAAGGCGAAAAGGTTGTATTTGGTTTTTCGTATAAAGGTTCTCCTTCCGGAATATATGACTCGTTTATCACACAAACTCCTTCAAATTATTTCATGGAAACCTTGACTCCTTCGAGACTAATAGGGATCAATAAAGAAAAGTATGATCAACTCTTTATTCAATTTCCCGAATTTTATCAGTGGAGAACGCATTTCATGGAGATGATACTTTTCGGCAGAGGGAGTAGGGAGGTAGAAATGTTGACGTTGACGGCAAAAGAACGATTTGACGCATTTATAAAAAGATGTCCACAAGAACTATTACAAATCCCTCAAAAGTATTTAGCCAGTTATTTGAACATGACTCCAGAGACTTTTAGCCGATTGCGAGCACTTAGAGATTAGTTGATCTAGATCAATTTTTTTCTGGTTGTCATGCTTGAGCTTTGATTCATCAAAAATTCAAAAAAGAATATGGAAGTGAATTTCGAGCAAATCCTTGAACAATCGAATAAGATTAAGAATTACATCAAAACGGAAGTAGCTGAATTTTCCGATGAAAAGCTGAACTGGAAGGCTAGTGAGAAGAGATGGTCAATTTTGGAAGTGATTAGTCATTTAAATAGGGTGTATGAAAAGTACCTTGATAACTTTCAGTTGGCCATCGATTCTGCACCGGAATTATCATCGGATGAAGTGTTAGAATACCAATCAACCATTTTAGGTAGGCTGTCAATCTATTCGATGAAGCCCAAAGGCGAAAAGCGCAGGTTTAAAATGAAAACCTTTGATTTCTTCAATCCAATATCTGAACCTGACAAAAAAAATGAGACTATTGACTTATTCTTGACTAATAAGGAAGCATTCAATGAATTAATTAGACAGGCGAGGGTAAAAAACCTGAAGGATATAAAAATGCCAACGGCCCTGGGTGAAAAAATGAAATTTTATGTTCCAGAATGCTTTCGCTTCATCTTAGCACACGAACAGAGACACATCGTTCAGATTGCTAGTATCATAAAAGGGCAGTCAATTTGAGCTGCCCTAATCACAATCTGCCTTAAAGATTGCCCCCATAGTTTCGTTTCAATTCCAAATTAAAATAGACTCATAAAGGCTAATGCTACAACTACAAACACCATCAATATGTCTACAATTTTTATCAAACGTGATTTAATTTGACTCACTTCTTTACAATTTTTCTCATTGACGACCTACCATTTGATTCACTACTTATCCAATAAACACCTACCGGAAGATGACTAATATCAAGCACGTCATTATTTGACAAGTTTGGCATTCTCATTAATAAAACACCCTCAGAATTGTACAAGGTTAGACTCTTAAATCCATTAAGCTTTAATACTCCAGAAGTAGGATTGGGATAGATGATTCTTTGAATGTCGCTGCCTTCAACAGATATGATATTTGAATACTCGAAATATCCATCATAGTCAACTTGCTTGAGTCTGTAGAATGTCCTGCTTAAGGACCTATTAGCATAAAACTGATATTTGGAGGTTGCAGAGGTAGTACCTGCCCCGCCAACAAAACCAATATTCTCAAATTTATAGCCGTCAAAAGATCGCTGAACTTCAAAGCCTTGATTGCTTATCTCAGAAGAGGTGGCCCATGTTAAATAAACCAGATCATCTTTGATCTTGGCTTGGAAATACAATAAATCTACAGGAAGAGGAATAGGATTGTCTATATGAAATAGACCGCCAGATATTATACTATTGACTTCCGCAATAGAGCCGCCTGAAACTATTCCATCTGAGAACAGATAGCTTAGCGCATTTATTCGATTGCCTAAAACAGATGGTCGCCAAGTATTATCAAAGGATCCGTCGGAGCCGTAAAGTCTTGCCAAGTCCAATTGAACTTGTGCTCCAAAATTCTCAAAAGATCCACCGATGTAGACTTCAGCATTATTGATTTCAATATCATTAATTTCATCATTTATAGAGGTGTTTAATTGTGGTCCCCAACTTGCGTCTATTGCTCCACTACTTAAATCTAGCTTCGCCAAGAGATTCTTATCTAAGGAATTAATCCTGGTAAATTTTCCCCCTACATATAAATTACCGTTGTAGATTTTGACTGTATTAATATCATCATTGGCCTCCGGATTCCAACTTACATCTACATTGTCATCTACGGTAGAAAGCTTAGCCAAATACGATATTCCAGTTGTAAGACCATCATTAAAAACGTCACTAAAAGCCCCAGCAATAACAACATTTGATCCATCGATTTCAAGATCTAAGACAGCTCCGGATACTTCAGGCTTCCAGGCGGCATCTGCCAGGCCAGAAGTCAAAGAAATCCTACCGATATTATCAACAAATTGCCCCCCGGCAAGTGTTATGGAAGTGCCTCCAAAATAAATACTATCATTCTTTCGAACTATTTTATTAACAGATCCGCTAGAACCCATTGATGTCTCCCAAGGATCCAAGGATGCATCTAAAGCTGAGATTTTAACAATTTTAGAGCGGTTTACTCCGTCACCATTGACGGTTGTAAAAGTCCCGCCGGCGAATAGATCGCTCCCATCAAGAATCAAAGACTCAACTAGCCCATCCATGTCTATCTTGAAATTTGGATCTCCATGACCGGTTGTAATGTCAATTTTGGCAATGTTATCGGTAAAAAAACCACCAATTTGATCATAAAGACCTCCCACAAACATTGAAGATCCATTCTTCACTATGGAATTAACCTCATCATTTGGTTCTGGAGACCAGGATGGGTCCGATAAGTCCCCATCACTAGAACTAAGCCTTACTATATTGTTTACTTCTTGACTATGGGAGCTAGTTATCGACGAGCCTGCAATGAAGATATCTGAACCATCTAAAAGGATGGCCTTTATAAGAGCCGAGCTATTTAGATCAGGATCCCAACCAGTATCAACTACTCCTGTTTCTGCATTAATCTTCATCATTGACTGATTTCCAAAACTCCCTACTATGCTATAATTGCCACCTGCATACAAATCGGATCCCGAAATAGCTAACGCTCGAATGGACCCAAAATTTAAATTTTGGGTCCATGCTGTCTCAAGTGAATGATCTGCTATTTCCAATTTTGCTAAAAGTCTTTGAGTTTTCCCATCGATTGTGGAGAATGTTCCTCCAACGAAAATAAATTCATCATTAGTTGTGATCGCATACACTATTGCCGAAGGATTTGGATTCCATAGGGAGTTTAGCCAACCATTACTAAGTGATAATTGAGCTAGCCTTCGTACAGGCTGACTATTTATAGTTATAAACTCACCTCCTATATACAAGTGATTGTCTTTAATATGAATTGCATATACATCGTTTGATATGATTCCAGGTCCCCAATCTGTCTGTGAATATGCAAAACCTAATGATGCATCTAGTCTTGCAACCTTAGATAAGGACTTGTTATCGACGTTATTGAACTCTCCACCAATGTATAGCATTCCATCAGCCAATTCCATCGCCCAAACAGCACCATCAGGATTGGGATTCCATGAAGTATCGAGTGAGTAGTCTGAATTGATATGAGCAATATTCTGAATCAATTCACCTTCAACTGTACTAAAATTTCCACCTATAAATAGACCTCCAGCTCCGTCCGAAATCATGGTATATATTTCTCCGTTAGGCCTAGGTAATCCAGTGATTAGATCACCAGTTGCAAGGTCGATAACACTGCACGGACCAGTAATTGGACCAATATATGAAAATGATCCTCCTAAAAATACATTTTCAGATGAAGTCAATATGTCGTTCACTTCACCATTTACTGACCACCAATTATTATCAAGACTTTGCCCAAATACTGGAATACTGGCAATAAGAATAAGCGCTTGTAAAAATGATTTCATCAGATCTACTTTCTGAGTTTAATCTTTTACTATTCTAATTTGCCTAGCTTGATTACTACTCTTCGAATTGATGAGTCGAAGCAAGTACGTGCCACTTTTCAAATCACTCAAATCGATTTTATTTTCCTTGATTTTTGATACAATTAGTTTTCCGCTAACATCAATAATCTCTACATGGTCATATGCTCCGTTCTTTATCGTAATAGCCCCTTTGGTCGGATTTGGATATACAAAAAGCCGACTGGGTTCGTCAATATTCAATGGGGTTTCGACTATTTCTATGACACCCGAAACAAAACTGAACGAGTAGTTATTATCGGCACCTCCCGATAAGTTTAAGTCATATATTCCCGGAATACTTGTATCTGCTATGTCAGGGATAACTACAGGGCTTTCATCAATAACATTCTCAGTATCTCCATTTACAAAGCCGGAATAAGTGACGGAAAACTCAGGAAATTCGTCTCTTTGATTGACAGTAATATCGTTTGCTTCTACTACTAAACTAGCCTTGCTTATTAGCAATTCGCCCTCGATGTATTCAAACTGATAGTTGTTATCCGAAGCTCCTGAGCCAATTATGGTATAACTTCCGGCAGGGCTCAATTCATTTTCTGTCAAAATTAAGTTTGGAAGAACATCAATGTCATTTAAATCATTTCCATTTACAAACCCGCTGTACTCAAATGGCTCGTTAGGTACCTCAATTACATCACCATAGGTGGAAAATATGCTATTTGGTTGAACTTCAATGACGGCCTTATCTACAGTCAACTCTCCATTGAAATACACAAAATCATAATTATCATCGATCCCACCTTCAATAGATACTGCGTAGACTCCTGCATCATCAAATGGCTGGACTTCTGAAGATATTATTGGTTCCTCATTTAGATCGGAAGGGCTATCGGCTCCTTTAAAACCTTCGTAAGAGACCGTTAAATCTGGGACATTCTGTCCGAAAAACATGGAGACATCGTCTGCTATGGCTGATAGTTCCGCTTTGGAAATTTCAAGTATTCCCTCACGTCTGACAAATTCATAATTATTATCATCGCCACCAACTACTGATATAGGGTACTCATCAACAGTATCAAATTGCGTAGCCGGAGTCTCAGCTATTGGCTCCTCCTCCAGTACACTTTCATTTTCATTTTTAACAAAACCTTCATAGCTAACTGATAATGTTGATATCGGGTCCCCATATTCGACTTGTGCATCATCAGCAGTAACTATAAGTTCTTTTTTTACAATATTTAATATTCCCGACTCAAGAATTAACTCATAATTATCATCAGGTGGTGCAGTTAGGATAATAGGATATTGACCGACATTATTACCAGACGCGATATTTATTGTATGCTCAATAGATCCGTCTAGATCAAATACATCATCATCAAAAACAAACCCTTCAAAATTTATATTTATTGTAATAGAGATCCCTGCTTCAATATCACCGTAGGTGACAGTTGCATCTCTAGGTTTAACAACCAAGTCTTTCTTATCAACTGTCAAGTTTCCATTCTCCAACTCGATTAAATAGTTATCATCAAGGCCTCCATTGAGAAGAATTGGAAAACTCCCAGCTCTGGGAAATGGATCTGCCAATAGATTGATTGTGGGTTCCTGATCCAGTTCTTTAGGCAAATCTCCATTGACAAAACCTTGATAGTCAATAAGAGGTGTTGGCAAGTCTTCACCATAAACTATTGTAAAGTCGCGAGCAATAGCCCTAAGTGTGGCCTGCTCCACTGAGATCGTTGCACTAATCCCTTGACTTAACAGGCTCGTGTTTAGGTTTCCAATACTCGCTTTCACGTCAAATGATCCTAATCCTGAACCTGCAGGCGCAAACCTCACTCCATCTGTACCCTCTTGAAATGTGATTAAGTCACCCTCATTGATTTGGGTAGTGCCATCAGATTTAAACAATTCCCCATTGGATATATTTTCAATCTTAAAATAGTCTACCTCTACACCATCCTCGAAAGATCTTTGAATAACCATAGGTTCCGTCTGTAAGCCATAAACTGTAGATGCGTCGGCTACAAATGGCAAATCAGGAGACGGTTCAACTGAAATAGTAACTATTCCATTTATGCCCATGCCCTCAGAATCGGTGACTCTAAGGTTTAATTGGGCATCACCAAACTGATTGGGAGGAATAGTAAAAGAAAAAGAATTTGCTTGAATGTCAAACGTACTAAATAAGGTTTCATTGACAGTGCTTTCGACGTTATAGGTCAGGTTTTGTGAACCGTCTTCAAAGTCATCGAAAAAATCAGTAAACTCAATGGTCTGAACATTTTCAATATCCTCTTGAAAGACTGCTACCTGATTCGTTTGATATGGGATATTATTGGGTGCAACAAGTGCGTTTAATCGATGATTAACACCGTCATCATAATCTTTTTCAATATTGAAAGTATTGGCAGAAATATCCCAACTATATAGCGTTCCTACACCGTTGGTGCCTCCTCGTATCGTTGTGCCATATAGTTTGCCTCCTACAGCAACAAGAGACGAAGGGAACTCACCTTCGGATTGAT
Source organism: uncultured Roseivirgaceae bacterium (assembly GCA_964634415.1). GTDB lineage: Bacteria > Bacteroidota > Bacteroidia > Cytophagales > Cyclobacteriaceae > Ekhidna. The sequence continues at coordinate 8,005 of CAZWLS010000003.1, forward strand.
CCAATGCGAAATGATGAAGGGCAATCTTCCCATTGCCATCATCAGCTATTTTATATAATAGTCCTTTTGCATGATCCCCTCCATTTCGTTCCAGACTATATGCTATATCATCAACAACAACAATTTCTCCTATACCAGAAAAGGAACTCAGGTTAGCCAACACACTGTACTGCATTGTAGTTGGATCAAACTCAAAAAAAACACCTCCATCCATAGTGCCACCTTCACTAGTGGTGCCCCATATTTTATTATTTACAATTGCCAATTTCCCGGAACCACCACTTCCCTCAGCACCGTCAAAGTCATAGATTTCTGTATACCCGCTTCCGTCCAAACCAATTTTGAATATCGATCCAAAACCATTTGCACCCCCAGTAGCTGTAACCCCCCATATTTCCCCATTATAGCCAATTATGCCAGCCGGATTTGCTGCAGCGCCAGAATTGAAATGATATAAGGTTTGATAGCTTAACGTATTGGGGTTTATTTTGAAAACCGTTCCTTGGTTTCCACTTCCTCCAGAGTAGTTTACTCCAAAGATCTCGTCTGAATACTCGATCATACCGGAGACATTCTGTCCAATGCTTATGGAAAGACGTTGTGCAACTTCAGTTTGGGTACCATCTTTATTCATTCTGAATATGAACGGCCCTCCAATCGGTTGAAAGTTAGTTTCTACCCAAATTTTATCTTCATAGTTTACAATTGAAGACGGCGACCATCCATTTACATTACTAAAAATATAGGCTGTAGTAGCTAAACTCCCATCTTCAGGTACAGTTCGAATACCATCTACACCAGCAATGGAAGTACGGAACTTCCAAAAATTGCCTTGCGAATAAATAATCCCACCGTTATTACTATTAGTTATTGATTGATGATGCACTGAAAATGATGTGCCATTTTCAAGTTTGTATAATGCACCCTTATTTTGAGATCCACCACTTTCTGCAAGTCCATAAATTGTATTGTTAACTTCGATGAGTTGTGATCGAGTGAAGGTCCCATCACTTGTTGCAAAATTGTGAGCAACCGTCAACCCGTTTGAATTAGGATCAAAACTGAAAAGAGTTCCGAGTCCATTACTGCCTCCTGTTGTAGTAGTACCCCACAACTTGTTATCAGAGATTAACAGCCCTCCGATAGGGCTTGATCCTGAAGATGTGTTAGTTCTTTGGGGTATGGAATAGTTGGAGCCATCTGGATTGATACTGAATATAAGTATAGTACCTGTCGACATTGTGCCCCACAGTTTTCCATTGAAGAATACCATTCCATCATTGGGCGCTGACCCATTAAAATTGTGAATGACCTGATAATTGGACCCATCAATATCAATACTGAAAATGGTTCCATCGTCATTGGATCCCCCCTCTTTAGTACTTCCAAATAAGGTATCATTTATTCTTATCAAGTTTCCGTTCGGAATAGCACCATCTGTAAGATTGAAATTGTGGACAATTTGAAAGCCAGTTCCATCGAGACCTACTTTAAATATTGCCCCATTACCATTCGCCCCACCTTGACTTGATATCCCCCATAACTCATCATTAACTAAAATGAGTTTGCCTTTTGGATTTAAAATACTTTGGTCAAAAACATAAACAACCTGATAGTTCGTTTGATCAATATCTATCTTAAAGATGAATCCCCTATCATTAGCATTTCCACTTTCGGTTAGTCCATACATTGCTCCATTAATTTCCGCAAGTACAGACCCTTCAGCAACCTCGATCCCAGACATATCTAGAATCAATTCTTGGTTGCCACCATCTCCATCCATTGTAAAGATCCCTCTTAGAACGCTGAGGCCTTGAAGCTTAGGTTGTTGAGAAATTCCAAAAGTTGCGAGTATACATATTATAACAAGGTAGAATACAAACCTTTTCATAAGAAGCTATTTTATAGGCCAAAAAAGACCAGCCCTGAAAATTCAGAGCTGGTTGGGAAAATTGGCAGATTCAGGCCTGCCTCTATCAACCCGCCTTAGCACCAGCTATGGTCATCAGCCACATTTTTAATGCTCAAATGAATAGCGTTTTTGGACAGCAAAATGAAAAAATGAAAATAGGACCCAAAATTCTTGAAAAGCGATTGAGGAAATTCCAAATTCGATATAACCACTATGAATATGTCGAAAGAATCTGAATAAAGGCTTCTTTCTTCCTCTGAGCTAATGGAACAACATCTTTGTTCTTCATAATAATGACCTCATCCTTCCTATGATAACTGTCAACCATTTTCAGGTTGACAAGGTGCGATTGGTGTACTCGGAAAAAACCATATGAGCTTAATAAATCCTCGTAGTATTTAAGGTTTTTTGACACCATTATTTGGCGCGAATCTCCAAGACAAAAACTGGTATAACCAGCATCACCATGACACCTCACAATATCAGGTGTTTCAACAATGGAAATTGCATCATGTGTTCTAAGGACCAACTTTTTATAATCTTTATTTGTCAAGTTGGCGATGAGCGTTTGATAGATATTCTGATCTCTTTCGACAATAATTTGTCGTTCTACCTTTTTAACGGCACCAATTAATTCATCCGGATCTACCGGCTTCATCAAATAGTCGATTGCGCTAAACTTAAATGCTTCAATAGCAAATTCCTCATGTCCGGTGACGAATATAATTTTGAAATCGATTCGATCTAGAGACTTCAATAAGTCTATTCCATTCCCATCCTTCAAATGGTTATCGAGAAAAACCAGATCAACTTGCCCTTCTTTTAGTATTTTTTTTGCGTCGAAGACTGTTTCAACTGCTCCAACAATATCCATCACCAGGCCCGAGTTTTTAATAATTCTTATAATTACCTCCTGAGAATTGAACAAATAAAACCCTTTAGGAACAATAAAACCTCCTGAGAATCCTTGTCATCTTCTATTATTAATGCTTTCATAGCTCAAATTGAAGTCTAACCATAGTACCAATTCCTTCAGCACCATTTTTAATATCTAACCTTATTTTTTTAAAAGATCTATGTATTCTTTCTCTGGTTATTTGCAGTGCCTTCGATTGATGATTTTCTTTTATATGGGCACTTCCTATACCTACTCCATCATCTTCAATAATCAGAAGCAGATTGTTATCTTCTAGTTTGTAATGGATGTCAATCTTTCCCTTTCGGGAAAGGTCTTGGAAGGCATGTTCAATACAATTCTCAATGAATGGTTGGGCCATCATTGGAGGAACATTTATATCTGAAAGTGCAATTTGCTCATCTACTTTAATATTCCAATCGAATACATCTTCCTGTCTTGCATGTTGCAGTGTCAGGTAATTCGTTATCAATTCAATTTCACGTTCTAGCGTGATGGATTCTTCTGCCGCATTCTCTAAAATACTACGTGTAAGTTTTGAAAACTTGGCTAGATAAGACGCAGCTTTATTTGGATTGTTTGCAAGTACAAAGCTCTGAATTGAATTAAGTGAATTGAAAATGAAGTGAGGATTCATTTGCGTTCTAAGAAGTTTTTGTTGGGTAACTACAACTTGATTTTCAGTCTTAAGTCGCTTCCTGTTAACATTTAAAATGAATACAATTAGAACAAGTAGCACTATCAAAACAGCTCCAATTATGAATAAATATCTATTCCTATTTTTGGTCAGTTCAAGATCTTTGATAAGATTTTGACTACTTAGATTTTGTATTTCTTGTTCCCTTAATTCAGTTTCATAAACAATATTTAGCTCATTGAACTCCTTCAATTTTTGGGCGCTCAATATTGAATCGTTCAGTACTTGATACCTCCTCAATGTTGAAACTGACTCCCTAAATCGCCCTAATTTTTCTAAAATAGCAGCTTTAATATTTAGGTGTACTGATACATTATGCAATGAGTTATTCGCTGAGAATAACTCGATACTCTTCTCGACTTCTTCAAGAGCTTTGTAGTTTTTACCCTGTTTGGCATGCAATTCAGCCAAATTGCCATAGGCATATGCAACACCTTGGATGTAGCCAATACTGTCGGCAATTTGCAATGATCTTTTATAATAAGATTCTGAACTTCCGTATTCCATTTTTGCATCAAAGACACTTGCAATATTGCTGTAGACATCCACCAATCCGTAAGAGTCGGGATTCTCATATAGAACGCTATCAAAATATTGGAGTGCTTTATCAAACACATTCATCTCGTAGTACACTGATCCAATATTCAAGTAGGATGCTGCGATAGCAGATGATAAATTGAGCTCCTTCTTCATTTGCAGCGATTTAGTAAGATATTCTAATGCATTTTCAGGTTCACCCATTCTCACATAAGCAGATCCGATGTTGTTTAATGTAAAAGATAGAGCTCTTTCATTTCCAGTTTTCTCACATATTTCTCTGACCTCAAGAAAGTGGTTCAATGCCTTATTATAATCTCCTAAATCACTATAAATGACTCCAAGATTTCCAGAGGAGCGCAATGAATAGCTTGAAACCCAAGACTCATTAAAATCTTCTTTACTAAGAATAGAAAGATTCTCTTTGAACATTAAAATGGCTTTGTCGAATTGACTCGTAGAGATAAAAACCCTTCCGATCTTATACTTTGTCTCCACTAGACGTTCTATATCTGAGACATTATCAAAAATGTTCGCCGCCATCTCGAACAGTTCGACAGCTTTTCCCAATTCTCCTGCTGCAACACTCACGTCACCTCTTAGCATGTAGTAAACACCCAGTGAATTGGATTTCAAACACTCCGAATTTTCCACGCTATTCAAAAAATCCTCAGCTTTTTCAAGGTCAGACACCAAATAATTAGCAGCGCTATCCAACAATGCTTGAGCCTCACAATTTTGGGCACTTGAATAATTTCCATTGATTGTGAAAACAATTATGATCAAAGCTTTAGTAAGCCAAAAGCTTGAATTTTTGATGGATATCATCGGATTTGAATTTAAGGTCATCGGATTTGGATTTTCATCATAAAAGGGCCCCTTGCACTCCACTTTTGGTGGTCCACTTAAAATATAAAAAACATGAAATTTCTACACAAAATCCTATTTTTTACCTCAATTCTAATGTTTTCTTTGATAATGACGAATTGCGGAGATGATTCTGATGATACCCAAGTTGAAGAGCCAGAGAGCTGCAGTGATGGTATAAAAAACAATGACGAAACCGAAATAGACTGTGGAGGTTCTTGCGAAGAATGCTTTGGCGGAATATTCGCAGACGACTTTCAAAGAGAAGATACTGAGAATGGAAATATTGGTCCTAGCTGGACCTTTGCAAGCCTAGATGTTGCCACCAACGTTTTCATTCAAGGTCACCAAGTAAGAATTTCTCAAAATGCTGCAGGGGTTGACTTGACGATAGCCGTCGTAGAAGGTCTTGATGTCACCGAAGAAAATTTCAGCGTGTACATTGATAAAGCAAACTTTCCCGACAATCAAGAATCTTCTATGGGTGTGATTGGAAGGGTGAATCCAGCAGAAGGAACTGCATATGGAATGACTTTGGAAGATGATAAATTAAAACTAATCAAGTTTGTCGGTGATGGAGTCGAAGAACTTCAAACGTTACGATTTACTTGGGATACCAAATCCACTTATAAACTAGAGCTGAAGTTTGAAGGAAGCACCATAAGTGGAATGGTATACGACAATACTGGCAGGCTAATAGATACGGTCACGGATACAGACTCTGATTACTCAAGCGGAACCATTGGTTTTATTGCCCGAAGTGGGGTTGATAGTTCTATTCAATTTGACGAATTCGTTGCTGAGTAATTAAGGTACTATGAGATTATCAAAATACGTATTCATGATGATGATTGTCCTGAAAATATCAGGGCAATCACTATTACCAACCTGGACTAAGTCCTTCGAGGACAAAATAGAGTGGCAACGAATTAGCTCCCTAGGGGTTCTCATCGTTCATCATTCTGACAAACTTGTCGGTTTGAATCCAGAAGATGGGACAGTACGCTGGGAAATAAAACTATCAGGTACCTTCTCAGAACATAGCTATAGTGAACTTGAAAGAACTGAGTTTTTTATACTCAACAACCTACAAGGAGAAATATTAATTGTCAATGGCCTGAATGGTGAAGTAGCGTTAAGTAACAAGAGTAATGGTTTTACCAAACTTGTAGATCATTACATGCTCTCATCTTTAAACAAATTGATGCTAATTGTAGAAATGTCCGGAAGCTCGGGAAGCTCATTGCTCTGTTATGATATTTTGCAAGAAAGCATATTATGGTCCAATGACAAGGTCTTTAAAATTTCTGGTTTATCTCTAGGGAATAGTAAGCTTGGGTCACTTCTCAGCGCTGCAGCAACTGAATATGTTAATGAAAGCAATGTATCGCCGCTACTATCTAAGCCAATTTTACTCCCTGGAAATGATGTATTGCTTTTACATAAAGCAAATGCTATCGCAATTGACCCGATCACTGGTGTTGAAAAATGGAAGTTACCACTTGGTGATGCAAAAAGAGCAATAGCTAAAATTTACACAACACCGGAAAATCGATGGGTATTCATAGGTTCAGAAATAGCTACTCAGTCAGCAGCTTCCTCTGGCCCTCCTTCAAGCAATTTCATTTTGCAAGGGGTTAATATTGACACGGGGACTCCTCTTTGGAAATCTCCTTTTCGAGCCAAAGGTGGTTTAAGTACATTGAATTTTCATCAAGATGGAATTGTAATAACACCAGTTGGTGCTAAGCCTCAAATCAATCTAATTGACCTTCAAGCAGGTAATGGCAAGTTTGGTAAAAAAGGAAAGGGCGAAAAATTTAAGGGTAGCATTGTCAGACATTTCGAATTGGATAACAATTGGCTAGTAATCATGACCTTCGATAACGCCTGGAACAACAAAGGAGAAGAGTATTTTGTAAATCTCTTAAATCCATCCACTGGCTTACTACTGCATGAAAAAAGCGAAAAATTAAAAGGGGATTTAAAGTCAATTCGACTCTTAGACGCTAAATCTGCATTATATGCAACTAACAAGGAAATCAACATTCTAGATTTAGCAAAAGGAGAAAATCTGATCGAATCAATTGAATCTTCAAGCCCTTTAGATCCATCTAAATATGATTCCAGAAAGCATAGTGTCCCATTTGCTGAGAGCGGCGAATTCTTATATGCATATTCCTCCAAAACCCAACAGCTATATAAAGTAGATTTAACAAAAAAGACAAGCAGTACACTAGGCTCAAAAATTAAATTTGAAGGGAAAGAACATCCATATTTAATTGAGTGCCTTGAAGAAGGTGTATTGCTAACTTCAGAACAAAACATGCTATTAATTGGCTATAACGGACAAACGATATTTCAAACCTATTTTCCAGCTCCACGCAATCCCGCCTTCCTTAGAGCCATTGCAACCGCTCAGGGAATTAGAGCTGCCTATATTGGTGCTGCGTCAGCTATGGTATCAGCTAGCTTGGAAAATGCAGCAAAGCAAAGTGATAATGAGTTTGAAAGATCTTTTGCACAAGGATTATCTGAAGGATATAGCAATATTTCTGATCAAGGATTTGCATACTCAAAAGATGCCATGAATTATGCAAATCAAAGGTTTAAAGCCAGTGCTATTACTCCCAATTATGTTTTTATGATCACTGAGTTGGAGAAAAAACAAATTGCCCTCATCCAAGTGTCGAAAAATGATGGGAAAGTATTGCAAAAAATAGATCTGAATAAAGACAAAAACCCTGTCTACGAGATAGACCAAATCACCAGTCGCCTTTATTATAAATCTGCTTCAAACACAATTGAAGCTTACAGTTTCGAATAGGCGTCTTTTTTCGTGATAGTGGAGTCGTCCCATTATTCATTAATGGGGCGATTTTCTCATTGGAAGTACCATTGTAATGGATTGAGTTTTATTGCTAGTATCTTAGAGTAATACTACGACTAATCTTAAGATAGAAAGTCATTTAGCAAATGAAAAGATGAGCAACGAAAATCCTGACCTGAAGATTGCACAGTCTGCATCTTTGAAACCTATCGATCAGATCGCAAAAAAACTCGGTTTGAATAATGGTGATATCGAACAATACGGAAAGTATAAAGCCAAAATCCCACTTTCGTATATCGATGATCATAGTGTGAGCAAAAACAACATGATTCTGGTTACAGCGATCACCCCTACACCTGCAGGCGAGGGGAAAACCACAGTTTCAGTCGGACTTGTAGATGGCTTAAATCACTTAGGAAAACAGGCTGTAGCTGTATTGAGGGAACCTTCATTAGGACCTGTGTTTGGAATAAAAGGAGGTGCTACCGGTGGGGGTTATTCTCAGTTAATACCAATGGAAGATATTAATCTCCACTTCAATGGAGACTTCGCGGCGATCGAAAAGGCGAACAACCTACTATCAGCTTTAATAAACAATAACATTTACGGTCGGTCGAGAAATCTTGGTATTGATCCTAGAACAGTAAAATGGCGATGGGCAATGGACATGAACGATAGGTCTTTGAGACATATCGTAACAGGATTAGGAGGCAAGCAAGGAGGATTTCTACAAGAGTCAGGATTTAATATCACTGCCGCTTCAGAAATTATGGCCATCTTATGTTTGGCAAGAGATCTGTCAGATCTAAAAGAACGGATGGGAAACATATATGTAGGAGACACCTTCTCCGGAGAGCCCATTTTTGGAAGGGACCTAAATGCACATGGAGCAATGGCAGCATTGCTTAAGGATGCCATAAAACCTAATCTTGTACAAACACTAGAGGGAAATCCAGCAATTATCCATGGAGGCCCCTTTGCAAATATTGCTCAGGGGACAAACTCATTGGTCGGTACCAAAATAGGTCTATCACTTGCTAATTATGTAGTGACAGAGGCAGGTTTTGGTGCAGATTTAGGTGCCGAAAAATTCTTCAATATTAAATGTAGAGCCGGAGGTATAAACCCCAAAACTGTAGTTCTAGTCGCTACTGTGAGAGCGCTCAAATATCATGGTGGAGTCAGCAAAGACCAACTTCAAGAGCCCAATGTGAATGCGGTAAAAGAAGGTCTGGGGAACTTAGAAAAGCATATTGAAAATATTAAATCGTTTGGTATCCCAGTGGTGGTAGCCATAAATAAATTCATTGCAGATACACCTGAGGAACTTCAGTGCATCGTAGACAGATGTAATGAGTTGAATGTGGAAATAGCGTATGCGGACGGCTGGAAAAATGGAGGTAAAGGCATGGCTGATTTAGCACCAAAGGTTGTTGATGCAGCCAATAGTTGTAACAATAGCTTCAAGCCTACTTATGAATTAAATGCTCCTATAAAGGATAAGATTGGAGCCATAGCTGAAAGAATATATGGAGCGAATAAAATTGTTTACAGTCCAAATGCGAATACCATTTTAAGGAGGGCTGAAACACTTGGGTTCTCCGAATTCCCTATATGTATGGCAAAAACTCAAAACTCCTTTTCGGACGATGCAAAATCATATGGAAGACCTCAAAATTTCACTATAAATGTTCGCGAAGTAGAAATTGCAGCCGGTGCCGGGTTTATTATTCCAATCACTGGCAAAATGTTGAGGATGCCAGGCCTACCAGCTAAGCCTGCTGCTGAAAATATTGATATCGATAAAGACGGTAATATAACTGGACTCTTCTGATTGAGCGAAATGGAAAAAGTAGTAATAATCGGAGGTGGTATTATTGGTCAATTCATAGCATACTACCTATCTCAATCAGACTATGAAGTCGTTATCGTAGACGATGCTCCGGAAATGCCTCCAGCATCTGCGGGAAATTGTGGACTTGTTACCCCTAGCCATATAGCTCCACTTAATTCTTTTTCAGCCATGCTGCAAGGAGTGAAATGGTTGGGGAAAAAGGATGCCCCTCTGTCTATAAAACCGCAATTAGATGGCGCTTTTATCAAGTGGTTTTTATCCTTCATGTGGCATTCTCGAAAGTCTTCAATTAATAGGGTTGTTGCAATAAGAAACGAGATGTTACAATCAAGTTGGAGGCTATATCAAGAATATTTGAATTCAGAGTTAAGCAAAAGTGCGTTCAAACCTGATGGGCTAATGTTCGTGGCTAATTCTAAATCTGGCTTCCAAACCCTGAGGAAGGAGGTTGAATTCTTATCGAATAATAGTTTGTCTAGTGAGATTATAACTAAATCAAAGCTTCTGGATATAGAGCCATCTATCAAAGAAGATGCTGTAGGAGGAGCCATTTTTCATACCGACGGTTGGCTAAGGCCAGATAGGTTGTTGGAAGAGATAAAAAAAATTAATAGCAAGAATGGTGTTAAAACTTACATCGGTCAAGTAACAGAGATCAACACGACTCGAAATTCAATAACTAGTATACAAACAGAAGAAGATCAGATTTCATCCAATAAATTCATCTTGGCAGCAGGTGCCCCAAGTTATCTTTTGGCAAAAAAAATTGGAATATCACTTCCCATGATCCCCGGTAAGGGCTATAACCTCACTTATTCTACAAGCCTTAAAAACCAACCAAAACTTCCTGTTTATATGTTTGAAAAAAAGGTGGTGGCGACACCATGGACTGATGGCTTTAGATTAGGAAGCACCATGGAATTCACTGGATTTGATAACTCCTTAAATACGAAAAGACTTGAGGCTCTACAAAGAGCTTCTAAAGAATATTTACATACTGATATTGACCAATCTGATCCGCAACCATGGGCTGGTTGGAGACCTATGTCTAGCCGTGGTTTACCAATAATTGAACAGTCCAGTAAATACCAAAATCTGATCATTTCCACAGGACATGGTATGCTTGGACTAAGCTTAGCACCAGCTACTGGTCGAATTGTTTCAGAGCTAATTAAAAAAGGCGACTCAAATTGAGTCGCCCACACATCTGCTTTCAGCAAATGCCACCTTAGTTGTCACTATTGCTTAATGATTCGATTGGTTGATAATAATTTACCTTCAGCATCTTCTAGTTTAAGAACGTATACGCCGTTAGACAATCTAGAAACGTCTACTTTTTCCACTAAACTTTCACTTAAGACTTCCTTACCGTCCATATCTAAAATTCGTATTGTTTTAGCTAAGCTCGATTTAACGGAAACATAGTCGGTTGTTGGGTTAGGATAAACCTCGATTACGTTAACATTTTCAAGTCCCAAGACATTGGAGATTGTTATGGAAATGGATTGAGAATCAGTTAAAGAACCATCAGTCACAGTTATTTCTACAACATAATTGCCCGATTGATCGCTATTGGGAGTCCATGTGAATACTCCAGTATTGGCATTAATATCCATCCCATTGGATTCCGCATCTGTATCAAGGCTAAATGATAGGGTATTCGCAGGAAGATCCACATCTGTTGCCGCAGCAGTAAACGTTAACTCTTCATTCTCACTTCCTGATTGATCGCTTATCACAGCAAGAACCGGCGCTTCATTAACATCAGTTAAAGCAATTGTAAGATTTTCCGATGTAGTATTAGATGGAGTCCCACTATCTTCTACGTCTATAATCAAGCTAAATGATGGATTTACTTCAAAATCCAAGGCTTGCAAATTATTGATGGTTATTATTCCTGAATTATCAATTTCAAACGCATTGTCGGTATTACCGGATACAATTGTGTATGTAAGCGTCTGGAATGTGTCATCATCTGTTGCATTAACTGTTGCAACAGTGCCAGATGTTGCATTTTCATCAACTGAATTCACCGTTGAATTAACTACTGGAGAAAACTCATTAACATCATTGAGTAAAATGGTGACTGCTTCTGTATTTTGAATATTCCCCAGGCCATTATCTGTTAACCGAACTTCAATTTCTAATGACTGAACCGATTCATAGTTGAAATAGGAATCATCAACCACAGTTAAAATTCCACTAGTTGCATCTAATGAAATCAAGTCACCATCATTACCCGCTACTATTTCATAAGATTGAATACCATCGACATCACTGGAAGTAAGCGTACCAATCACATAACTTGCAGCGCTATTCTCATCCATATCAAAGCTTGTCAAGTCAAGTGTAGGAAATGGATTCCCGAATATATTAATGGTAACGTCGGTTGTTCCAGTTAAAGAACCATCGTTCATTTCAACAGTTAAATTGTATTGCGGAGTGACAGCAGGGTTTAATTGTGAATTGTCAACAAGTGAAACTATTCCTGAACTAGTTCCAATAGTAAAAACACCATTGTCGTCACCAGCAACGATTGCATAAGAGAGAACATCATCTTCTGGATCTACTCCTTCTAAAATTCCAATTTCAGTTCCATTTGTACTTGACGAACTAATACTAAACTCAGAATCACTTAATGTAGGCATTTCATTTAAATCCCTTAGTTGAATTGTGATAAGCTCAGTACTGGCTAAACTTCCGGCTCCATCATCCTGAGCTTGAATTAGTAGTTCAAATGATGGGTTAGTTTCGAAGTCCAAAATGTTGACATTAGCCACTTGAATCTCACCACCAGTTGTTATTGAAAATGCACCTAAATCATTTCCAGATACAATAGAGAATGAAATAGCATCGCCATCAGAATCGTTGGCACTCACATTTGCTACAGATAAACCATTGGCCGTATTTTCATCCAACATGAAAGTCTCTTGAGTAATTATTGGAGCATTATTGGCAAACACATTGATTGTTAGAGAGCCTGTACCCACATTGACTGGAGCCCCATCATCGGCAACTTCTATTTCTAAATTATAGGTAGTTGCTCCATTGGCCATTAAATCAGTATCGTTTACAATAATTACTTCACCGGTATTTGCATCAATAGAAAAAATTGAATTTGTATTTCCCGCACTTATTGAAAAAGTATGATTCTGATTAGCATCAGGATCCGTAAATACCATAGTATTTACTAAATACCCATTCGAGTTATTTTGACTGATATTCGACACAAGCGCATCAACAATTGGTAACTCGTTAATATCATTCAAATTGACTGTGACAATTGCCGTTGAAGATAGCGTTAATGGTCCATCATCCGTTACTTGAATCTCTAGGTCAAACGTTGGATTGGACTCAAAGTCCAAAATTGTTTCATCATTTACAGTTATCTCACCAAGCATACTAATTGCAAAGGCATTTCCTGTATTTCCTGAAAGTATGGAGAAAGAAATATTGTCTCCATCACCATCGCTAGCTGTTACTGTCATCACTGAGGATCCATTCGAAGAGTTTTCATCAATAGCTATTTCTGCTGATGAGATTGACGGGAATTCGTTATCAATGATATCAATGGTAATTGTGCCCGTAGAACTTAAGGAACCAGGACCCTGATCAGCCGCTTGCACGGTTAGAATAAATTGGGAAGTAGAAGAAGTAGACAATGCATTTGCATCAGCAATTGTAAGCTCTCCGCTTACAGCATCAATTGTAAAAATGCCTTCCCCATTTCCATCAGTTATACTATAAACTTGACTATGGCCTTCTGAGTCAGATGCATTTACTGTTTCTACCAAGTCAGCATTAGATGCATATCGACTCAATGAGATTGTCGAAGATGTCACCGTTGCAGCAGTATTAGGACCGTCATTTATTTGAATTGTAAATGTTCCAGTGCTAACCTCATCGTTCCATAGTTGAAGGTAATAATCTGTATTTGGCGTTACCTCAAAACTATTTGATCCGTCGCTACCACAATAGTCTAATTGTTCTCCACCGCATGTTTCATACGCTTCGAAACTTATGTAATCTGCTACATTCAATGGACCAGCATCATCGGTATCTACTAGTTGAATATCAATAGAAACTTCAACGTTTGCTCCAGAATTGAATGTATACCAAACGTCATTAATAGTTCCATATTCATCACAAAAAACAACTTCAGTAAATGTGGTCGCTGTAGTATTGTCGCCATTAGTTGGTGTCCCTGTCCCTTCCTCAAAAACGGTTAATACTTCTGCTCCAGAACAATCATCATTTGCCGGCGGTGTCGGTGCTGGCTCAGCAGTGGTAGTCAAACTAAATGATCCAAAGTCTTCTTCATATCCATCGACTAAGATGTAATAATCTTGATCAACTTCAGAAATAAAACTAACGATCGAGGTATTGCCAGAACAATCGCTACCATCATCATTTCCTGCTACACAGGTAAGTCCTGTTGAGCAAGATCCTCGGTAAACACCTATAGCTGTATCATAATCAGCATTGTCGCATGTGGAAACAGTTATTTTTTCACCTGTCCCAGCAAAGTGATACCACACGCCAACAGAAAGATCTGCCTCTACAGGGTTACTCCCACAGTTTGGAGCAATCGCTGCATCACCTGTGGCATCCGCTGTGCTTCCATCAATGGTGGTTCCAGCTGTAATTGTTATGGCATTTGTACAAAAATCATTAGGGCTTAAATCATTTAAATTGATTGTTAAGGACTCTGTGACTGTCGTGCAACCATCACTTAGTGCTACGTTTAGATTAAATGAGGTAGTGGTTTCAAAGTCCAACAATGTCTCATCATCAACTGTAATTCTTCCAGTCGAACTGTTTATATCAAATGCTCCATTATCATTACCGGAGGTAATGCTGTAAGTAAGCACATCACCATCACTATCCGAGCCAGATAAGGTGATTACTTCTGTGCCAAATTCAGAATTTTCATCAATCGCTACCTCAGTCAGTCCATGCGTGAACTGAGGCGCAGCATTTTCCTTCCACACGATGTTGTCAATACCGATATCGTATGTTCCTGAAATATCACTAACTAAAATTTCAATACGATCTGCACACTCAAAATCAGAAGTGAACGTAACTGTTTGTGTAAGGCTTGTAGATGCAGCTATGGCCTGTGTTCCAATCTGAACCCCATCACTATAGGCAATTAAATTAAACCCTTGATTGGTACCTCCATTTATAATTAAATCAATAGACTCGAAAGTTACATTTCCGCCATCTTCAGTGCTCAAATCAAAACCCATTTGGCCTACAATAGGTGCAGGATTGCTAAGCATTACATATCCACTTGCAGCATAATCTGTTCCTGCATTTTGATAGGTCATAGTGTAGCTCTGAGGTATAGATTGAGCAAGTATAAAACTGCGTCCATTATTAGTAAAAGTATTCGATAATGCTAGGTCCTGATCATCAGTGAATCCTAGGTCATCAAAGAAAATGCTATTGCTAGTTACTAGTGTAGCTGTAAAATTGGAACTATTGATTGTGCCATCATTCACATTAAACGTAAAGGATGTTGATACAGAATTGGAATTAACATATTGTAAATTTCCCGCATCTAAGTCAGCCAAGCCAATCATATCAGCTGCTGCTACTTCTTCACCTAAAGTATATTGATTATCCCCATTTGCATCCAGATACAACGTCCCGCTTGTTGGAAGAGAGGCAATCTGGATATGCACTAACGGATCAGATTGAAGATCAGAATACGATAAATCAGAGGTGTTTATAACAATAGACTCATTGACTATTCCTATCAATTCGAAATCTGCAGCTGATGGTGTTCCGAAATCCTGAGCATAGTTTCCTGCAGTTCCTGTTAGCCCAAAACCAACAAATACCCCATCATTTCCGCTAGAAGAATTATCAGTTACACTTGGCACTCCAGTATTATCGTTACCAGGGCTGCCCTCATTAAAGTTGTAATAAAGTACTAATCCCGATTCTGAACCGGTTAACTCAACACCCTTCGTGCTGTTAATTTCCGTTTCTGTTCTTGCTATGTTCCAGGCTCTCACCTCGTCCATCATGCCGTCCCATGGATAAGCCCCTAGCTGAGAAAAACCGATGTTTAAATTGGACGCGTTTTGTGTTACGTTACCAGTAACAGCATTGGTGGCTACCTGAACACCATCTATGTAAATTACAGTCTGTGATCCATCATAGGTTACGGCTATGTGATACCAGGTATTTGGATCTATTGTTGACCAAACATAATCGGAAAAGGCCGCAGATAGACCTTCATGATAAAAACGAACAACTCGACCTCCTCCAGCAGGAGCATAGATCATGAGACCATAGGCATTATTATACTGAGATTTACCGAATAGGCTCCTCCAACCATATCCTGGAGTGGAAACGGTTATCTGGTCAAAATTGATCCATGCTTCTAAAGTAAAGCTATTGGTAAAATCAAGACTATTATCATCCGGCACGGTGATATAATCATAATTGCCTATGGCTCCGTCAAAGTGAAGTGAAGCATTCTGTGCATTAGCCCCCAAGCCGAGCAATGTGAACATAATCACTAGGAGCATAAGCTTTTTCAAGAATTGGCTTTCTAGTAGTGTCATAACTAAGGTCTTTAAAGTTGTAGTCAATAGTAAAATCAATGCCCAGACGTAGGTCTCTATCTAAATGGTTGCCTGGCTAGGTACATATTTTATACAAAGATTTTTATGCTTGTTGACCAATGAAAATTTGAAGCATAGACAAAGTATTACACCTTAATTATCGTTCGATAAGCTGCCATTAAATGGACATAAAAAAAGGCGACTCGCTTCGAGTCGCCTAATAGCAAAACCTTAAGATTCTGCTTCCTTAGTTACCTTTTAATGATTCTGTTCGTACTCAATACTTTTCCTTCTGCATTGATCAATTGTAAGACATACGTTCCAGTATTTAGGCTCGAAACATTTATCTGATTTTGATTTGATGTTTCAAGAACCTTCGCACCATTCAAATCATAGAATACTACAGTCATAACCTCGTTTGACCCTACTTTGATCAAATCCGTAGTTGGGTTTGGATATACCTCAATCACATCGGCAGTAGAAACTCCCAGTACATTTTCAACAGATATTGAAAATGATTGTGTATCAGATAAAGCCCCATCGCTCACTGTCACTTCTACAGTATAATTTCCTGCTTGAGTGACTGTCGGAGTCCAGCTGAATACGCCGGTCGACGCATTTATAACCATTCCATCAGACACTGAGTTTGCATCTAGACTAAACTCCAACGTATTTGCTGGTAAATCTGCATCTGAAGCAGAAGCAGTGAAGGTCAATTCCGTTCTTTCCGCACCCATCTGATTATCAATTGCACTAAGAACTGGAGCCACATTCACTTCAGCTACTGTAACTGTAATTGTTTCTGTGCCATCCAAGCTTCCATCATTGGCAGTAATAGTAACCTGATACGTTCCATCTTGATCTTCGTCAGGAGTCCACGTAATTGCACCAGTAGAAGAATCGATGCTCATTCCATTAGATACAGAGTTGGCATCTATGCTATAAGTAAGTGTATTCAAGTCTACATCAGTAGCATTAGCCATAAAAGATAGCTCTGCTTGCTCGTCCACCATCTGATCACCAGTAGCTAACACTGGTGCATCATTAACCGGATTTATGGTCACCTCAAATGTTCTATCAAATGTATTTCCTTCAGAATTGGTCACTGTCACTGTCAAGTTAGATGTGCCATTATAATCAGCACTCGGAGTAATTAGCATACTACCTGTACCGTCATTGTTATTTGTAAAATCAAACGACTGGAAGGCTGATGCATCACTTCCATTTGCGCTTAAAGAGAGATCGTTGGTTCCTCCACCACCATCTGAAATACCTTCTAATGAAACACTAAATGTTTGATCTTCATCAAAACTTACATCTGCGATAAATGCAAGGTTAGGTAGGTAGCCAAAACTCACTTCTCCACTTACCAAGCCAATTGCATTGTTAGAGCTTCCATCTCCTAGGCTCTCATTGTAAGTCACCAATACATACTGCTTATCTTTCTCAAGTACGTAGTTAATCTTATTGCCTGAGGCGAGCCTATTTTCACCTTGGCTCAATTCGTTAAATGCTGTTTCATACAATTGAAAAGACACGTTATCGAAGCCATCATAAGAATCGCTAAAGCTCTCAATATATGCTACACCCGACTCATTTACTGTAAACGGTACAACATCATATTGATCCGAATTCCCGGAAGTAAATTCTGAGGTAAATTCGGTAGGTTCTGTAAAGATGGCCGTTACTGTAACCGTGTAGGTGTCAATTCCATTATTCGCCGTACCTCCATCGTCTTGAGCTGAGATCACGAATGTCTCTTCACCTACCTGACCAGAAACAGGCGAGAAGATAATTCCACCGATAAAGTTACCAGGTAAGTAATTAACAGATACTACATCAGCAAATGCAGGATTATTAGCCACTGCAGTAATAGAAGTTACTGTGTGATCCGCATCACCTACATTAAGTAAAATTGCTTGATCACCTTGACCATTGTTGAAATAATATGGCTCATCATCCAAGAGGTTTCCAGAATCCCAATCAGATATATCTGGAGGCGTATTCTCTCCCAGGTGGATATTGAACGTTTGCACATAGGTATCAACACCTCCGTTATCTGTACCTCCATCATCCATCAGCGTTACGGTGATTACTGCATCGCCAAAGCCTGTCGGCACAAAGTCTAAAGATCCGGTTCCATCACCATTCGTATAATTAACCGTTGGATTAGGAATGATTGTTGGGTTATCAGATGTAGCTGTTAATGTCAAATTTTGATCAAAACCAGTTCCATCAGTAATGCCACTTAAGTTTATTGTAAACGGTGAAGTATCGGTTCTGTCTACATCACCTATAAGATTAAGCGTGGGCGGTTGATTTCCAGTGACTGAAACTTCAAAAGTAGTGCTGGTTTCATTTACACCCCCACCTAGAGTTCCTCCATTGTCTGTCACTGTTACTGTTATTACCGCGGTGCCCGTAGCATCCATTTCAGGAGTAAATGCGATTGATCCAGTTGCATCATCGCTTGTATATGTAACTGTAGGATTTGGTATCAAGGAAGTATTGTCAGATGATGCAGTAACTGTTAACGTTTGATAATCACTACTCTCACCAGCAGTAATTCCAGTTAGATTGATTGTCTGCTCTGCAGCATTGATGTCAAGGCCAATATCACTCAATTGATCGATGGTTGGTGCATTATTAGCCTCAACTCTTACGATAAATGTTTCCATTATCTCATTTACTCCTCCATTTGCAGTTCCCGCATCATCACTTACTGTTACCGTAATTGTAGTTTCACCTAGCGCGTCGCTTACTGGAGTCAAAGTAATTGTTCCTGTCGTGTTTGGATCGGTATAGTCCACTTGAATACCATCCATGTTAATTATATCAGTATTGCTAGAAGTAGCAGCAACCGATAAAACTTCAGTATCCGTTATTACTCCTGCGTTGATGCCTGTTAGATTAATCATCCTGTTGGGCTCATTGATACCAATTATAATATTACTGATTGGGTCAATTTCTGGCTGATAATTGCTGCTAACATTCACAATAAATGTTTCTGTAATCTCATTCAGACCTCCATTACTTGTTCCTGCATTATCTCCTACAGTAACAGTAATGGTAGCCGTTCCGAATTGAGCCTCGACAGGCGTAAAAGTTAAAGTACCAGTAGCACCAGGAGAAGTGTAAGTAACAACAGGATCAGGGATCAAACTTGTATTATCTGAGCTGGCATTTACTGTTATCGTTTGGTCTACATTATTGTCTCCATCGCCAATGCCAGATAGGTTTACCGTCTGCTCTGTTGCATCCACAAATAAGTTTAAATCATCAATTGCATTGACAGTTGGTTGGCCATTTGGATCGATGGTAACCATGAAAGTAATCACAGTCTGATTTTGACCATTATTGGCTGTACCGCCGTCATCAGAAACGGTTACCGTTATCATCGTTTCACCAGAAACATTTGAAGCTGGAGTAAGATCCAGTGTTCCGGTTGCATTGGGACTTGTGTAAGTAATGTCAATATCTTCATCCGCTATTACGGATTGATTTGAAGAAGTGGCTCCGACAGTTATGGTCTGTGTTTCTCCAGTACCCGCGCTTATACCAGATAATGCAACACTGATAGCTTCATTTATTTGTGCCTGAATATCACCAACTGGATTAATTTCAGGTGGAAAATTACTTGCTATTGATACGTTGAAAGACACATCAATATTATCAACACTGCCATTTGCTGTGCCTCCATCATCCATTACATTGACGGTAATCGTAGCATCACCAAATGCTCCCATCTCTGGAGTAAAGCTAAGAGTTCCTGTAGCATCAGGAGATGTATAAGTAATCGTAGGATTAGGCACAACAGAAGTATTGCTTGAAGTAGCAGTAATTGTTATTGTTTGAGATGATTCCAAGATCCCTGCTGTGATACCTTCCAGATTCACATCTATCTGACCAGGATCCACATCGCTGATAATATCAGATAAGGAATTTAAAGTTGGTGGCGTATTATCTGCCGTACTGAATGCTTCAATTGTTAGATGTCCACGTCCGCAACATGCATCTGTACCATCAACAAAAAAGGAAAAAACATCTCCTGCTGTAACGCTCACAGCTATTTCACCACTTTGGCTGTTAGGACCTGTCGAGTTTGTCAACTGCACAACGGTTGAATTCAGTTTGTAGCCAGCCGGATCATATGATGGGTCGTCATCATCTGTTGTATATGACCATCGAAACTTAATTGTGCCATCTGCTGCCACCGTAATTGCATAAAGTGAATTGGCTCCCGACAAATCATCATCATTTCCTGACATTGTAAACCCCATTGGCATATTAGTCAGATCGATAGTTCCATCCGATGGAGTCCCTGAGAGATCTTGAGATGTGAATGTCCAATTTTCGGGAGCGTAGTCTCCTGCAAACTGGGCATTTGTAAATAAAGGAAATGCTAATGCCAGAATTATCGTCAGATAACTCATTGAGGAAGCAATAAAGGTTTTCATTTTGTTCATAACTAAGGTCTAATTTTTTGTAAAGCTTGGATTTTAAGATTTAATAATTCTGCCTTTTGACTTAAAAAAACTGCCAGATAATACAGTTTGAATTTGTCATTTTGAAATCATGCTAATCCGTAATCCAAACCGAGACGACGACCAAAAAAGAATGGTTGCCCCGGTATATTCATTTGTGCAAAAATTTCGGCGCAATTTATAAAATGGAAGCTATCTGCATAGACAAAGTATCACACATATTTACTCTTCGATAAACAGGAAAAAACAAGGCACAAAAAAAGAGGCAATCCACTATCAAAAGACTGCCTCAGCTCAACTCGGCCAAGAGTTGAATCACCACCAAATCACTATTTATTATTTTGCTACAAACACAAAGTCACTGTCTTTTTCGTTTTGTCCAAATTCGCCGGTTCTTGGAAGTGTCTTAAGCCTTTGCATTACAGGATAGATTTCTTGAAGCGTAATGATTCGATCACCGCCACCTCTGGATTTCAAAATCTCTATAAACCGCTGTGCAAATGGAGAATGCTGCCCTGCCACACCATCAGAAACATATTCCTTACCACCGGAGGTAAGGTATCTTCTTGTTTTCTTGGATAGTTTTCTAACCAACAATTCTGCGTCATCCAAATCTTCGTATGCAGCTGACCGACTCCTTGCAATTACAGGATCAAACGTTCCACTAAAGCAGACATCCATCACTAAAAGAATGTGGTCACATGGAATGTTATCAATGATGTTTCGCAATACACTATGCGGTATGTAAGTGGTCTTGGCTTCATCATTTTGTAAGCTTCCTTTGGTCACAATATATCCTTCGCCAAAGGCCTCATCAAATTGGCCATGTCCAGCAATGAAGATTAGTAGTTGATCCTGCGGTTTGTACTTCTTTTGAGAATACTCTTTAATCTTAACAAGAAAATCTTCTTGTTGCGGGTCTGCTAAGACCTCAGTCTCAAAATTGTAGCTATCACTCAAAATTCCAGAAATAGTCTCTACATCATAAACTGGATTTACAAGATCTGACCAATGATCATATTTATCGGTTCCAATCAAAAGGGCATAGTCTTTTCGATTGATATCTATCGCCTTGGTTATGGCATCTAAGCCAACCAGTACATTACGGTAATCCACAACAGTACCTCCGTCTTCATTGGTAACTATCAAACTGATTACATTCTCCCCACTGAGTAAGTGAATATCTTTCTCTACTTTATACTTAAGTGTATTTTCAGGAATTTCAATGGTCGTTGTAGCAAATGGCTTAGCACCACGTTTTTTACCTATTCCGATCTTCACTTCCTTTATTGGCGTTGTAGATTCAATCAAAGCTTCAAATCTTGCCTTTTTTTCTTGGGAGTTGGTATACTCTCTAGAAGGGTATTCCCATCCAATTTTAGGCAAAATAATCTCACCTTTTTCAGGCTTATTAAAGTCTAATCTAATTGCATTGGTCTGATCTGAAACTAGCTGAGCTTCAACCGAAAACGCAATCATTGTCATTATGAATATTAAAATATTTTTCATTTTACTGTGATTCTTTTAGTCTGTACATAAGTATCTGCGTGATTTTCAATCACAATTTTGTAGAGGTAAACACCTGTATCTAAATTCTCAGGATTACTCTCTAGTAAGTACGCTCCACCTTTTAGGCCATTCATTTGCTCTTGCCAAACAACCTGACCGGATAAGTCAATTAAGCTAAATGTAACGGTGTGCTCATCTTGTGACGATAGTGTAATAGGAACACTAAATGAATCGATAAATGGACTAGGGTACGCATCTCCAATAGTCACAGTGTTAAAATCAAAGTTGGCACTTTCATTGACACTGTAAAGCAATTGAAAGCTACGTGACTCCACCAGGTCAAAGGCATAAGAAGAATTACTTCTCATATCTATAACTATTCCTGATGAAACATCTAAAAGTTTGACATTATTGGTAATGTTTTCAGATTCCCATCTAAGGGTTGCAGTTCCTGATTCACTGGATGATACAGTAAAATCCCAAATCTTGGTTTCTTGCTCACCAACGACATCTTTATTGAATTTGCTAAACTTTTCTCCATCATGAAGAAAGCTTATTTCCAAATATTCCAACCACCGCGGAAGTGTCAGTTCATCAAAAGAATCTAATGACTCCTCGGCATCACTATCCATACCAACTCCCGCGATTCTTACATTGTTGTTCTGTTCAAGCGTAATCGGCAAAAACCAGTTTGGTTGCTCTCTCACAATTTGTTCTACCCGAGCTCTTCTACCACCTGCTCCTACTACATCTTGATAAGTGACTGTTAAATCAATATCTTGATCTGCTTGTACAAAGGCACCTTGAAATTTTTCCAAAGTAGTGGTTTCAGGCCATATTTCAGAAGAACTAGGATCTAAAATTCTTAAATTTCGAACTCTTGAAACTGCATCATTATTAATCAAAACTTCATTCCAATCGAGTTCTAATTCATAAGGATTACCTATTAGATTCCAACCAGCCTTCAACGTCAGTGTAAATGGGTCCTCAGTATTTACGACTGCTTCACCAACACCAACTTCCTGCTGCTCCTCTGCTATAAAAAAGTAGCCTTCACCTGGCGACACTTGATATGATCCTGTTAGGTTAACTAATGCTGAATTATCACTATCGTAGCGAATAATTCTCCAAGTACGATTGTCGGGATTACCTCCGTATTCATCAAAAATTACATCTACTCTACTATTGCTCCCAGTAAAAGAATAGGGTATTGAGATAAGCTGATAATCATCTGCAGTTCTTCCAAATTTTTGAATAGACTCGACTGTTTGACTGTTTGCCCCATTCACTGGATAACTCAATCCTAGCTTAATGCGATTTGAGCTTGACGCATTCCCCAATAGGTCAGTTGCCTCAAAAAAGTACTCAATACCAACCTGATTTAAATCCGCCTCTGGAATGGTTATAGAATACAGGTCATTTTGTCCAGTCAGCGTCGTAGAAGAAAAGCTTGTGGACGTGAGCGATCGATAATGAAAAGTCACTTCCCCTATATTCTCATCAGTGATTGTAGCGCTGATATTCTGACTTTCACTACCTGATTCAAACGATTCAGGGTTGTTTGATGAAAGTACGATAAGTGGAGACTCGGTGTCAGCTATTTCTGTTGTCACTAATACCTGATTTGAGTACGGGGACGATCCCGTACTATTTTCAGCCCGCACTCTATAAAGATACTGAGTGTTCCCAGTCAAACCCGTTACATCGGCACTTGTAGTTGAAGTTTTATCACTAAATACAGTAGAAGCAAAATTATCAGACGACACTTCTAATACATAGTCTGTCGCACCATTTACATCCGACCAATTTGCTATAAACGAATTTGCTGTAATGTCAGTGGCCGGCAAACCATTTGGCGTTGCTGTTCTGGTTAAGAATGTTTCTGATATGGAATAATCAGAATAGACATCGATCTTATTTTTCGAACGCATTCTCACATAGTAATTGGTGCTCTCAGAAAGTCCCGACAATGTTGTTGAGATTGTTGAACCGCTATTTATCACCAGTGGGTTAAATCCTGAGACCAAAGAAGTAAATGTATTGTTTGTGCTCAGCTCTAGCTCATAACCTACTGCAGCAGTAGCTTCATCCCAGTTTATATCAACACTTGTTTGGCCAATATCATCAGTGGTAAAGTTGAGCACTGGAACCGCTGACCTCTGATTAATTGTAACAGTCCAAACTTTATCTTCTTCAGCTTCCGAAGTAACCGTATAGCTCACAGAATTTGTGAAATCTTGCGCTACGCCGGTAGAAGGACTACTCGTTGCTCCAGGAGACAACCCAATATTCGGAGCAATTGCTGTTATATCCAACGATGAATTGACTTCCAAAAATACGGTAGCGTTAGATTCATCAATTGCTGCTGAGCCAACATCGCCATCTGTAGAAAAGCTCGTTATTTCATAACCGACTAATGCATTAATAAATAGTGGATAGTAACCGCCGCTCCTGGAAGATTCTTGGAGTATATCCATATCTCCATCATTTTCAATATCAACTAAAGCAAGATCAAAACCGCCAATGCTGCTATCTAGTTGCTCCCTTAAATAGCTTAGCGTTGGGTCGATTCCACCGTAGAATACTTCAAAAATTCCTCCACCGACAATATTCTTCTTTGTTCTTGCTATATCAACAAGTCCATTGCCATCTAAATCCCCTAATTCAAGATTTTGAGTTGAGAAAGAACCTTCATTAAAAAATGTGACCTCTGATTGAAATCCAGATGCTGAATTCAAGATATATCCTAAACTTGCAGCCGATCCATTATTAGTTGTGAAAATGAAATCTAATCGCGCATCTTCATTGATATCTCCAACCTGAACAAAGTCAATATTTGAAAGCGAAGTTGTCGTTATGGTACTCTGTGTAAATGATGTGCCAGAGCCATCGTTTTCTAGCAAAACAATTGCCTCACTCATGCCATCCATACCATGTGTGACCATATCTATATCGCCATCCTCATCCCAATCAATAGGAATACCTAGCAAGGTTGATACTGCACTACCAGATTCGGTAAACGAACCGCTACCATTGTTATCAAATAATACAATCTCGGATCCAATATCAACTACCAAGTCAGCATCCAAGTCTTGATTCACATCAAACACCCGCATGTCGTAAGAAGTGCTTGCATTTGAAATGATTTGTTCATTCGACCACATATCATTTCCGAAATTTTCGAACCAACCTAGTCGGGAGCCTCCCGCTACAATATCTAACCTTCCATCCTCATTCATATCTTCTACCTCCAGATCAAAAATAAATTCAGAAGTTCCAGTAGTTCTATTTGTAGAAATCGGGACAGTATAGTCAATTACCCCATTTTCTATCATGGCAATATTCAATGATACTCCATTGTCATATACCATATCCATGTCTCCGTCACCATCAAAATCTCCAGTAGATAACGTATTTACAACTGAAACATTTAAATCAAAATCCAATTCACGATAGTCTATCCAAGTAGATATCTCACCTGGATTAAGAACGGTGAAGTTTACGCCTTTAGACATGTTGGTAAACCCATTTCGTGTAACCACCACTTCAACAGCTCCGGGCGCGGCTACTGGGACCTCAACAATCATCTTATTTGGACTTGAATCCAATATGAAGGCCTCTACACCTCCAAACTCGACTGTCATATTGGAGGTATTGTTACTAAAGCCGTTGCCATAAATTGAAATTAGTGCTCCATGTATTCCTGACTCAGGGAAAATGGATAGTTCAGTGGTTTGGGCATGAGATCTTATCATTCCTAAAACCAGTATTATTATCAATGCTCTTTTCATGATATACGGGTTAGAATGGAGTGATTGGATCTGGTAATAATGGAGTCTCACCCGCACCAACTTGATTAGTTGGTCCCTTATCTAATAGTAAGAAGCTAGTGGCTCCTGCAAGTCCAATAAGGGCAACATTGATATAAAGAGGCACTTTCCGCTTGACATCAAAATAAGAGGTATAAACAACGTCTTCCTTATTCTTCTGATCCGTAATCCTAAACCGATAATTCTTACCTGGTTTAACATCTTTAGGTATCTCTAGCTCGTACTCACCAACATTGGCTACATTGGTGTATGTATGTACGATTTCTTCTTTATTGTTAAATAAGTCAAATGTTAGTACGCTACTACCTCTACCGGCTGCCCACGTTATGTTGTAGGGACGGCCTCGTTTCATCGCGTTAATATCTTCGAAATTATTTAGTGTCACGAAAGGAATGTAGAGCTTGCCCTTAACTTCAAGTGAAACATCCCCTTTAAAATCTGTACCTAGTTCTTCACTGGCGTGCCAGACAATTTGCTTGTTTCCTCCAACTGATTGATCAACACCCACGTCGCCTTCTACAAGCTTCAGCGGTTGAACAAAGTTGTCTTGCGAACTGTATAAACTAAGATTGTATCGATGATCGAGATCTTCATCCAGAAGATCATAATCGACAATAACGTCACCATTTGAAAGAGTGACTGAATTGATTGAGAGCGTTTGCGCCTGCAAAAAGCAGATGCTCAAGGCTCCAGGTAAAAAAAGCAGCATTCGAAGCCGCCTGTAGCTGTTCTTGATCATGGTTAACTAAGGTTTTCTTGACTAAATCGGTCCCGAGACGGACCATTTTTCAAAAGGGTTGCCTCAGAATTTCATCTTTTGCAAAATTTTTCAGGA
>CAZWLS010000004.1:0-32536 GCA_964634415.1 uncultured Roseivirgaceae bacterium
CTATGATAAAGAAGGTGAAAAGCAAACTTCTACAGATTGGCATGAAGTACGAATAGAGTGCTCTCTTGTCAGAGATAACTTTTGTTTCAGCGTCTTTTCCAATTCTTCCTGTTGCAAATACTGTAGCTTTCATAATTCTGTTTTTTAAAGATTTAATTTTTGCCCTGACTAAAGGAGCTGAGAAGAAATCCGGAGAATCAGTAGACCAAAATGAAAGACAGAAAAGACTGAGGCAGTCCGTAGGAGACTGTTTTTTTTGTTGTCAAGTTATTTTAAATAACGGTTTTGGGCATCTGATAGAACAGCTCCAAGTTTGTAAAAAATAAATCGTGCTAAAAAACCGAAAAGGTGAAAGATTCTTTGTTTCGGGAGTAAATAAAAAATTCGCTGAATTCAGAAGATAATTTGGTTAGATTAGAGGTTTTCTGCCACTATGTCACAAATCTTCATTCTTTATTAATTGGAGTTATAAAAAGCTTATTTATACATATTTATATAATACATATTATAGGCACGAAAAAATGACTTTAATTAACTGAATAACAGGATGTTACAAAATATATCGAACGACACAATGTGGCAAAATAAGTGAATTTGACCGACGCAATGAGGGGTATGAAGCCTAGTTCGAACGACAGAATGAAGATATAGGAGGTGTTTTGAACGACACGATGAGGGGTACGATTTTAGAATCTTACTATTAGAAATGAATACTAGGCATTTTGAACCCCTGTAATTCACAATACACTGAATATCTGCTAGTTAGTATTGTAGTTGAACGACAGAATGAAGGAAGAAATTCCTAGTTTAAACGACAGTATGAGGGGAATCTGGCTAATTAATACGCCTTACAACATCAGATATTTCCTTTATTCATTTTAAAGGCTTGTTATATGCTTAAACACATGGGTTATTAGATAATGAAAATCAGTATATTATTGATTATCAATACTTTAATTTCTACAATTAACGACACAATGAGGGTTGTATCAGTACATTTTATACGCCTAACTTCATCATATAAACATGCATAAAGCCTTCTGGGAGTCGATATAAGTGGACTATGTACCATTCAAATCGCTAATAAGCTGATATATAAGGCTTTAATTTTGTTTTCGAACGACATCATGAGGGGATTTTGAAGAAATACCCCCTCGTTTAGTCGTTTTCATTGCGCGCATACTCAAGTCTAAACAGTGAATCATGACCAGTAGAGTCCTTCGTCTGACGACAGCATGAGGGTTTTTTGTGAAAAACCAATGATAGGTAAGTTATTATAAGTTTTTTGGCTAAATAACTGATAAATAAGAAGTTATACTTGTATAGATGATTTAATTAGTTATTTTTGAACGACAGTATGAGGGCATATAATGCACAATACACCCTCATTAAGTTGTTTAAGTCTAAGCCATTAATTAGTTGAAGGTTAAAGTATTATGGAGCAATCATCACCCAGTCAATTAACACTAGAACTACCTGTAGAAGATTCAATCAAGCGGGTACACCCTAGTCTATATAAAGTACTGCAACCGAATGTGTTTATTAATGGAGCTACGGCACATTTTAGTTTAAGTCAATTTAAAGTCTTCACTGAGATTTTAAGCATCGACCACAAACTGGAGCCTAATAAACACATGTATAGCTTCCCTTATCTACAGCTTTATGAGCGAACAAAGAATCCTTCGAGAAACATTGATAATCTAAGATCCATGTTTTTAGGTAGTTCCCTAGTGCTGCCAAAAGAGTATGCAACTAAAGTGTACGGCAAAAATCTGGGTACAATCATCAGTCTGTTCAACACTATCATCTACAGGACAGGATATGTGGATGTGGAAATGCACAAGGACTTTAAGAAGCTACTAGTACTAACCGAGAACCACTATACAAAAGGAGAGTTGGATCTATTAAAAGGTTTTAAGAGTGAGTATAGTCATAAGCTGTATTGGATTGTAAGAATGAACCAACCGTTTAAGGAGACGATGACCTTATCCATGGAGGATTTTAGATCTGCCATAGGCATAGTAGATAAGTATCCGAGGATCTCTGATATTACCACACGAGTATTAAAAGTTGCTGAAGAAGATTTAAAGAAAACGTGGGCAGAATTTGGGTACTCTTATATCAAAGAAAACAATAAGGCTGTTGGGATTAGACTCTATTTCAAGAGTGACAAGAAATTGATTGAATACTTAAAATCTGATATCCGTTATGAATTTGAGGATAGACTTGATACCATAGGAGTAGATATAGCTCAAATCATGAAATATCGAAAGCTTATCGTTGACGGTGAGCATATTAATGCTTCCATATGTGATATGAAGTGGAACTTCTACTACATAGGTAGAACCATTCAGTTGGTACAGAAAAATAATCGAGTGAAACATAAAGCTGCCTATACGGTTGATTGCTTAGATAAGGGATATTACCTCCAGCAAATATTAGATGAGACAGACGACATTATTCTGGGTGACATAGAATCTCATCCACTAGGCCATCAGGTGAAGGAAGGAGTAAAGATTAGGCAGAAGGTCATCAATCGAAGCGCACTTGTGACAATGGAAGATATGGAAAAAGATATCGTAACATTTGAAATAGAACGCGAAGAATACCTAAAGCTTACCAATCGTAAGATTGTTACTTATGAGAAAAGAAAATACGGAGTAAATTGCGACCTTGTTCCGGATGAAGTCACCTGCATAGATGGATGGAAGATCATTGAGGACATAGAAACTGAATAATACCAAATATCACCATGTCTTTATTCTTGTTTGAAGGAAGCAGAATTGCTTCTAATAATAAAAGGCTTCCAGGTTTATCTAATGCGAAGAAGCTTGCTTTTCTCTTTCAGGCTCCTGTTTACATCCAGGAGGTGATTTTGGCCTTTGGAATAAACAACGCCTATTCAATTAAGAATACCAAAGTTGGAAGCTATAAGGAAAAAGATTCTCTCGTTGACTGGATGCAGAATAACATGGTCATCATTGATGATGGAAATGAGGTGAATGGCTGCAACCTGTACACCCATTTCAGGGAACGTGATGGTGAGGTAGTTGTGCTAAGAAATGATGAGCTTAAGGAGTTCTTTGAAGAACTACATCAAATCAGTAAGAAGTATTCAAAAGATTTGATGTGGATTCCACACAAGAATAGTGCATTACTATTTACTTACTGGCTAACCAATGGGAAGCCTTCAGAAATGAAGTTGACCTTAACTGACTTTCATGAAATTCTAGATCTAAATCCTTCACTCTATTATTCGTACCAACAATTAGAAAAAAGATTGGTGGTTGTTAAAAATGTAATGGATGAATGTGGGTATGAATTCACCTATCAGAAAGATGATCCAAAATACGGACATAGTGAGCTGATAGCTTTCAAAAAGCGTTAGTATTTCTGTTCTCAGTTACCTATTTATTTTATCCAATAATTCATGTCTTTATTTGTAATTAATGATATGTATATGGTTACTATCGTATACATATTTATATTAATTAAGAATCACATGAAGAAAATACTTTTTGCAGTTGGGTTGCTAATAACCCTTACAGTTAATGGACAGCAGGGCAGGCTGAAAGGATCTAACACCTTTCAGGTCGGAATAGGATTTACAGATACAGGATTATTAGCAAATGGATATTTTGGACGTAAGTTCGACCAGAACATTCGAGGGTTAGTAGGTGGTTCTTTCACCACAGGTAAGGTTGCTAACCTCAACTATTCAGCCATATATATCGACGGGTTGGTGTCCTATGAGATGTACTCAAATAGAAGCAAGTCATACGCCCTGAACTTACAAGCAGGGATAAGCTTCGTATTTGATATCCTATCGGAGTTTCAAAGTAATGAATTGAGCAAGAACACAAGTTTCAATACCGGTGGGGTAATAGGAATTGAGACCGAATATTATATGACCAGAAGCCTGGCATTTATCCTGATGCCAAATTTCAGATACTACGTCAAGGAAAATTTTGGAAGAAACAGATATCAGTTAACTGCAGGCATTCGATTCCTGCTTCAATAATTAATACCTATGAGTATAAATAAAAAAATACTGCTTGGAGCATTATTACTAGTAACTAGTGAATTGCTATATGGACAATGTAGTGCACAAACCGGACCCTGCAATGGTGATGATGGAACATTTAATAATGTACTACATATCCCTACTTTATATATGTCCTCAACAATAGATGTCACTGACTTTTGGGACAATAGATCTACTCGACTACAAGGATATATTTTCTACAAACTCAATTCATCAAACAACAGATATACCTGTTTCGATTTTAGTCCTGAAGATCAAGGATTATCAGCAGGAACCCATACCTTGGCGATTTTCTATCGCGGCGGTGGATCCACCTTTGACTATCAAGATTATGTAGATGATGTAGATAACGGAGTATTGAGCTGCAATGGTGAATTAGATAGAAATGATATTTTTAGGAACCCCTCATCTTTTACCATTCTCAATGACCCACGAATAGACTTATTTGTTGAAGGAAGTTTTGTCTCAAACAATGCATTAGTACAGGGATGTAGGAATGAGACTATTCGGGTAGAGGGAAATTCCGGAACAGGTGATTTTAATAGCTACGAATGGTTCTATAATGGTTCAAGGGTAAGTGATGGGACTATATCCAATCCTCTGTCAAGGAGCGTAGATATCAACGTTACCTGGTCTGGCACGAGGACATACGAGCTGAGATCGTATGGACCATATGGGGCGAGGGTAGAGGCTACAATCAGAATTCGTTCAAATACAGTAAACACAAACATTCGAGCTACAGCATCAGGGATTAACACAACCGCTAATTCTGTCACCATATGTGAAGGAGAAAGCATTGACCTGCAAAGTACCGTAGCATTAACATCCTACAGCTGGTCTCCATCCAGTGATTTGAGTTCTACAACAGCTAGGACAGTAACTGCTACACCGACGCGTACTAGAACCTACACGTTGGTAGGAACCGATTCTAATGGATGTAGTGAAACAGAAACAATAACTGTCAATGTTCAAGATCCTGATGCCATAAATGCCAATGCCGGTAACTCGGTGGGCATCTGTGTTCCAGGAGCAGGAACCGATAGCGGCAACATAAGATCTGGATCTTCACCGGCAGGAGGAACATGGATGTGTCTAGACTGTCCTTCAGGACTTACAATCAATTCAAATGGTAGTTATTCTGTGAGTGCTGGGGTCCCGGTAGGAGACTATACCGTAGAATATGAAGTTGTGAGTGGAAGATGCAGCGATACAGACACTAAGCTCATACGTGTAGTTGAACAGCCACTTGTATCCCTTGAATCTAGTGTTGATGTATGTCCTGATAGCGAATATAGAATAGAGCCATTTGTATCAGGAGGTACAGGCCTGAGCTTTCTGTGGACTCCATCTTCAGGGTTGAATGACCCTACCAGGCTTAACCCAACAGTGAACATATCAAATGCTGACCTCACCTACACTTTACGTATTACTACAAGCGAAGGCTGCACTATAGATAGGAGTATAGATTTAATAGTAGATAATTCTGTGACTCCTAACGCAGGAGCTAATCTTACATTTTGTCAGTCAGACGGAGTAGTGCCATTGACGGGAGCTACACCGGCAGGTGGCATTTGGAGTGGCCCTGGAATAAACCCAGCTTCAGGCACTTTTAACACAGGAAGTGTCGCAACTAATGTTGCTAATACAATAGTATATACTGTAGTTACTGCAAATGGATGTGAGGTTACTGATTCAAGGACGATAACGGTTTTAGAAAACCCAATCCTAGAGGCAGGATCCAATATTAACGTATGCACGGATGCTAGTGGTACAACAGATATAACCTTGGGTGCAAATCCTGCAGGAGGAAGGTGGAGTTGTCCAACCTGTCCTCCAGGAACGATCATAGATGCTGACAATGGCATTGTATCAAATAACACGGTTTCTGGATCTTATGAATTTATTTATACCCTGACTACATCATGTACTGCCCAAGACAGTAAAACGGTGTTTTTTAATGACCCCCCAATCGCAAGTACAGGCACTGATTTAGTGATCTGCAGTCTAGGTGAGTCGGCGCAACTCAATGTAACTACTGGCGGCGGTTCAGGCCTCAGTTACGTATGGACACCAGCAGTAAATCTGGATAACCCATTCAAAAGGAACCCTGTAGCTACCCCTACCACAGCAAGCGAAACATATACCGTTGTAGTCACAGATTCAAGAGGATGTTCTACAAGTGACGAAGTTACCGTTCGGGTAGACGGTTCTATCGTTGTTGATGCCGGGCCAGACATAGAGGTATGTGAAGAAGATGAGCCCGTTTTTCTTGCTAATCAGGTATCACTTTCTGGAGGTGTTTTTACAGGCCCGGGTGTTACGGCCAATACATTTGATCCTAGCATCGGACCTGGAATATATAATATTACATATACTGTCAGTGGAACCCTATGTGATGGAGTAGACAACATACAAGTAACTGTAAAAAGTACTCCAAGCATAAACGCAGGAAGTGATAACGTCCTATGTTTGAATGAATCTCCAATTAATTTGATGCTGACAGCCAATCCTACTGGAGGCACCTTCTTTGGACCAGGAGTACAGGTGGATGGCACATTCGATCCATTGCTGGTAGGTGTAGGAGAATGGGAGATATTCTACGAATACAGCTCTGCTAATGGTTGCACGGGCATAGACTCTAGAACCATTGAGGTAACTGACCTCCCAGAAATAAGCGCAGGAAGCAATCTTTTTGTTTGTATTGACAATGGACTTATTGATTTGGAGGAAGAGGTTTCACCCATTGGAGGCTCTTTCTTTGGCAATGGGGTGACAAACGGCATATTCTCACCTTCAGCTGCAGGCATCGGTCAGCATGTAATCTCTTACACGATAACATTAGGTAATGGATGTACCAACACTGACACACGTGTCATTCAGGTGTTCGAAGAACCAGATGTAGACCTTGGAGGTGACTTCACGGTATGCGTAAATGAGGGAGTAGTAAACCTCAACAGCCTACCTTCTATATCGGGAGGTTCATGGGAAGGAGCTGGTGTTTCAGGAAATATATTTGATCCTTCCGATCTTATAACTGGAGAATATTCTTTGACATATACAGTTACCGATGTCACAAATTGTACAGCCAGTAATAGTGTTAATGTTACAGTGTTAAGACCTCAGGCAGTTTCGGTGGGTAGCGACCTTGAGATTTGTATTACGCAAGATCCGGTAGCATTGGGATCTTCGGTGTCACCGATAGGTGGAATCTTCAATGGTCCTGGCATGCAAGGTGGTACGTTCATGCCTGAATTAGCAGGTGTGGGCACACATGAAATCATTTATACCATCGTTGATGGCAGTGGCTGTGAGAACTCTGCTACACGCACCATTGTTGTCACTGCACCTCCATCTTTAGAAGCAGGACCCAATACGGTAATGTGCATTAGCAGCCTCCCATTGGATCTGGATGCTTCCGCTTCTGTACCAGGTGGCAATTGGTCAGGAAATGGGGTGTCAGGAGGGTTTTTTAATCCTCAGATATCTGGAACAGGAACCTTTACTGTTAATTATGAGGTAGACTTTGGAGCAAACTGCATAGGTACTGATACTAGGGTCATTACAGTAAGAGACGATATAACCGTTGAAGCAGGAGCGGACCTGGCTTTCTGCTTTGATGATTTTCCATATGATCTGACTGCAGACGTGAGTCGTATGGGTGGAACTTTTAGAGGACGTGGTGTAGTAGGCTCAACGTTCGATCCGAGTATTGCCGGAACTGGCATACACACCATCACCTATGAGTTTGAAGATAGCTTCAGCTGCAGTGCAGTAGATACCCGGACTTTCACGGTATTCTTTCCTACCGATGTTAGCGCTGGCCCAGACATATCTTTGTGTAGCACTTCGCAACCTATCAATTTATCGAGTAGCGCTTTTCCAACAGGTGGTGTTTTTACCGGACCTGGAATAACCACAAACACCTTTGACCCTTCGATTGTAGGTGTAGGAGTATTCAGTCTTACTTACAGCTTTACCGACATAAATGGGTGCACAAGAACTGATGAAAAAGAAATCACCGTTGGCATTCCTGAGCCGATTGATGCAGGACCAAATATTACAGCCTGCACTTCTTCGCCAAGCATAGACTTAGATTTAGATGTATCTGTAACAGGAGGCATCTGGTCCGGCCCTGGGATATCTGGATCTTTTTTCTCTCCTTCGTTGGTGGGTCAAGGCAACTACATATTAACCTATACTTATGATAATGGATTGGGATGCATCTCAACAGATACTCGAAACGTGAATGTTAGAGATGAGCTGAATGTAGAGCTCGGTGATCCTATTGAATTATGTTATACCGTTGACTTACTTGATTTAGGTCAGATACCAAATATTAAGGGGGGCAACTGGTCAGGTAGAGGGGTAGAAGAGAATGATTTCTTCAATCCAATAGCAGCCAATCCTGGTACTCATATTTTGACCTATGAAGTAGAGAATGAGTTCGGGTGTCGAGCCAGCGAGACACTAGAGATCGTCGTATTGACACCTCCTGCTGTAAGTGCAGGATCTGACTTGATCATGTGTGTAGATGATACACCACGAGACCTGAGCCTGGACTTCTTTCCTTCGGGAGGTAGTGTAAGCGGTTTTGGAATTATTGGCGAAATGTTTCACCCAGACCTAGCAGGGCCTGGAGAGCATGAAATAACATATCTCTACACTGACCTTAATGGATGTGTTAATGATGATACTAGAATAATCACTGTAAATTCTAAGCCGGTTGTTGAAGCAGGAAGTGATTTTGATATCTGCGTAAATGCTAGTCCTGTGTCATTATCTGGGTCTGTACCTTCTTCGGGCGGGGTCTGGAGCGGCATAGGAGTAATCGCTAATGTTTTTGATCCGCGTGCTGCAGGCTTAGGGACTCACAGTCTCTACTATTCATTTACCGATATTTCTGGATGCTCAAATCTTGATTCTATTCGGGTGAATGTACTTACTGAACCTAATTTGATTATAGGAGATCCTTTGGAACTTTGCATAGATGATTCTCCGGTGAATCTTGCTGAGGCCGTAAACATTCAAGGTGGTGACTTTGATGGTGATGGAGTAACGGGAATCTTCTTTGATCCACAAAGAGCTGGAGAAGGGAACACCATTATCAGCTATGAGCTCAGATATAATGGCTGCATTCTCCGAGAATATAGAAACATAACAGTCAATAGCAATACAGAAGTTAATATTGGTGAAGATGTGGTTATATGCATAGACTCAGACCCTTACCGCCTCACCGATGACATTGAAGTATTCGGAGGGTCTTTTTCAGGAAATGGGGTCATAGATAATTTTTTCGATCCAGTATTAGCAGGTCTCGGATCACATTTGATCACATACGACTATGTCAACGCCTATGGTTGTAGCTCATCGGATTCAAGGGTCTTCACTGTACAAGAAGAAATAGAGATCTCTGCAGGCGAAGACTTAAGTCTATGTGTTGGAGTAGAAGAATTTGAGTTGACAGGCTATGGTAATCCTACAGGGGGAATATACGTTGGTCCTGGTATTATCGGAGGTAATGTATTTAGCCCTACAGAAGTAGGAGTTGGAGCATATGAGATCACCTATATCCTTGAGAGCGATAACGGGTGTATCAGCACCGATGAAATGTTCATAGTGGTGGAGCCTAGCAGTATAACAGAGTTTGGAACAGACACTATCGTATGCATCACTTCTGGACCTATAGATCTAAACTTCAATAGTGACCTCGAAGGAGGTAACTGGAGTGGAGAGGGAGTGGTAAACAACAAGTTCTACCCTAGCCTAAATGGAGCAGGCGTTTTTACTCCTAGCTACAACAACACGAATCTTGATTGTGATATCGCAGCAAGAAGGCAAATTACTGTGGTAGATCTGCCTGCAAACGCCACTTCTCCAATTTCTAGAATTGAAGGATGTATTGGATCATTTGTTGAGCTTGAAGCTACTATATCAGAGGAAGACAGAAACAATAATGTAGTCGTTCAATGGTACAGAGAGGGAGAAACCGAGCCCTTACAGACAGGAGAATTTATTACCCATGAAATAATAGGTGAAGAACGAATCTACTATCAAAGTGTGAATCAGTTTGGTTGTGAAAGTGGACAATCAAGCTACATCACCATTGACCTGAACAACCCTTCAGCAGAGATGGAAGCATCAGATGTCACTCCAAACTTTGGAAAGCCTATCCAGTTTCAGGCCACAAGAGTAGTAAACGCTATCTCTTTTGAATGGGATTTTGGTGATGGCACATTCTCTACCGAGCGGAACCCTTACAAGTTTTATTATGAGTCCGACACCTTCAGTATAAGCCTTAAGCTAGGATCGAGCAGTGGTTGTGAGTCAACAATCACGCTCGAAGACTGGATAGTTGTAGGTGAAGAAGTAGGAAGAGAAGATGAAACATCAAACCCACTTTCTTCTTCTGAGCATGAAAACAAAGAACCGGTAGAAATAGAAAATAAGGTATTGGAAGTATACCCACTTCCGACTACAGGAGCTTTCTCAATCGACTTGCTTTCAGATGACTATAGAAAATGCGAAACCTACCTGGTAGGTATGGATGGACAAATACATAACAGAGAGAATAGAACGCTAAAAGAAGGTCGAAACAGCCTAGACTTCAACTATAGCGGAAAAAAATCAGGGATCTACTTTTTGATGATCGTAGGAACTGATGGTGTAGAATACAGAAGCAAAATATTAATCAATAAATA
Source organism: uncultured Roseivirgaceae bacterium (assembly GCA_964634415.1). GTDB lineage: Bacteria > Bacteroidota > Bacteroidia > Cytophagales > Cyclobacteriaceae > Ekhidna. The sequence continues at coordinate 10,744 of CAZWLS010000004.1, forward strand.
ATGAAGATAACAGTTAAGATACTTTCAAAAGTAACGCTGCTAGCACTATTTGCGATTTTGTCAAATGGATGCGAAGACAATACTACGGAGTTTATTGAGGGATTAAATGAGCCCCCACAGATTAACTTAATTAATAACGGAGATAGTGCTGTGTTGGTGGACTCGATTAAAACTTCATTGGACTTTAAGGAAACTTCTAGCTACTATGAGGTTGTGCTGAGTGTCAATGATGCAAATGAAAACCTGGTAGGGATAGAATATTTCCAGCTACAGGGAATAGGAACGTTGCTGCAACAAGGCGATACCATAATTGACAGAAACATTGAACTCAATGATGGGGAGTTAATATTTCAATATTATCCTGGTGTATATGGAAAGAACGTTTTTCAATTGGTGGCCAGAGATGAGTTTGACTCACAAAATTCAATTATAGTAGAGCTTACTGCTTTTGAGAACCTCTTGCCTCAAGCTGTATTGTCAGTAGAGCGTGATGGTGGGTTAGGTCGCTATCACTATGAATTTGAGGCTGATGAAAGCTATGATCGAGACGAGAAATATGGAGGGAGAATCATTGAATATGAGTATAGCCTTTTAGATAAACGATTCAGAATTTTAAAAGATAAAATGGAATATGTCTTCCCTGGGGGAGGGGTATATGAAGTGGGGCTACGAGTAAGAGATAACAACGGTAAGTGGTCCCAAAGAGTAACAGACATTATTACCATTGACGACTAAGAACAAATAAATCTACCACGATAATTATAAACGCTATGGAGTATATCATGTTAATTACAATCATCCCTGCATTGATCATTGGATTCATTCTAGGGAGATTTTACAACATCATCCGAGTTAAAGAGATGAACAAGAATCATTAAATATCTATGAAGAATAAATTAGAAGAATATCTCAACAGATTGTCTGAATTAGAATTCATTGATAATTCTAATCAGTTTTTAAAGAAAGGAGATATTCTTGCTTTCAACCTACATCCTCAATTTGCTTCAGAATTTTGGTATAAAGAATCAAAATACCTGGTAACTGATATCCAGCCAAGCACTAAACACGATGTCATAATTGTTGCTAAAGAAGAGAGCACTGGAATAGAAAAAATCTTTTCAGGTGGATCTGTTGTTCAATCGGCTTCTCCTAGAAAAAATCAAAACTTCTCACTAGGCATGTAGGATTTGCAAATGATCAAGCTATTTCAAAAAAAGAATGATGAATATCCGCTCAGCATTGAAGGATTAAAAATGACCGAATTTATGAGAACACTATTTGACCTCTCTGAATTTGGTAATGAAGAAATCAAAAAGCAGAGCAAGACAATAAGTGAAAATCTACCATCATATAGGACAGAAGTTCTAACCAGGGTAGTTCTAAAAAATATAGTTTCAAAGGATAGTTCGAATTGGCATTTGGAGATTGGAAAGGTCATTCAAAATTTTGATGAACTCATTTCGGGCTATTTCAATCATAAAGAGTGATATTAAAATTGTCAATTGGAGATTACCTATGAATCAGTAAGCAACTGATAAGCATTAGATTGTGAGATAATCTCAAACAACATGAAAAAAGAGAAAATTTTACAAAATATTGATCTGACAATTGGGCTGAGTCTAACCATTTATTTGTTGGATTCTTTTGGTGTTTTTGGAGTGAATATTCTTTTATGGTTCGTGGCCAGTTTTCTATTAATTATCAGTTTGATTTTAAGAAGTGTTATTTTATTCCAAAGAGGGAGTAAGAAAGATTTTGCTTTTTCTCTATCAGTTTGTTTACTGGTTTTACTGTTGTTTTTGATACAAATCACAGGTCAAAGAGATCTATTAGGTTTTTAGACTTTTTTGCATCAAAAGTTGTCCATGCTTTATTAGTAATTTTTATTAACGAAATAAGTGAACATATTTTCGTTTATTTCGTTTAATATTGTACATTCGTTTTTTATCCCTACTAATACCTTATTTTGAGCACTATTAAAGAAAAAGTAACTCCTACTCAAAAGGACAGGCAAATAGCCTTTTCAGAGTACGATAAGTTGATTGAACAAATCAATGCAATCGATCACATTGAAAATGTTCCTGAAATAATTATCCAGGAAACAGCGGAGCCCATTAAAGTCCCACTAAAAGCATTAGAGTTACTTGCTGACATTTTAAAAAATTTTAAAGAAGGCAATGGAATTGTGCTTCTCCCAGTTGGTACAACTGTCACAACTCAGAAGGCTGCAGAACTTCTTAATTGTTCAAGGCCTCATGTTATTAAATTGATAGATACAAATGAATTACCAGCAGAAAAGGTGGGAAGGCATAGAAGGATCAAATTGAAAGATGTGGAAACCTATAGAAGTAAAATGATCACTAAACAAAAACAAGCTCTGATTGCCTTAATGAAAGAATCAGAAGACTTGAATTTGTATGAGTAAACTAATTGGCAGCTCAAACTTTAAAGCTGTACTGGACACAAATGTTTTATACCCTGCGGTAGTCAGAGACTACCTTTTATGGTTAGCAACAGCAGAGATGTATAGTCCGCGCTGGAGCGAGGATTTGCTAACTGAACTAACATCAGTTTTTGAAAGGAACAATGGATCTACTACTCCGGTAGAGATGATCAAGGAGGCGTTTCAATTTGCATTAGTAGAAAATTATGAGAAGCTGACTGATACAATTGAACTTCCGGATCCTAAAGACAGACATGTGGTTGCTGCAGCAATTAAATGTAACGCCAATCGCATCATTACCAATAATTTAAAAGATTTTCCAAACGAATATCTTGAACAATTTGGACTCGTGGCGATCCATCCAGATGGTTTCATTGCTGATCTTATAGATCTAAATCCAAAGGCATGTATTGAGGCCTATAGGCAAATGGTCGTCATCAAGGAAAATCCACCTTACAGTGAATTGGAATATCTCGAAGTATTACGAAATAATGAATTAATCGAGACAGCTGACGAACTATCCAAATATTTGTAAGCTTTCTAGGGACCAAAAGAATTAAAAAGGGATTCTTCATTGATGAAGATTTGAAGTTCCTTAATTGCGATTACAGGTGATGATATATCATCACTGAGCAATGAATTTCGAATCTCCTTGAGGTTTACTCATCAAATGAAGAAGAAGGGTTGGGGCGTGCCGATAGGACGCAGGCCGCAAGTGTGTTAGGGCTAAAAAATACTGATAATAAAAAAGGGGCCGAAGCCCCACAGGTATTTCACCCTTTGTTACAAAGATAAGTAATTCGATCTAAGAAATGTGTATTTAAAATAAGATTTTTTCTTACCTAAAATAGTATATGCTTTAGAAGGTGTTGATAGTCTGGCAGTTACTTGCTAGTGGTTGTTTTTCTAGGATAGATTTAGCCAAAATTTATTCAACAAAACAATTAGAACAATGAAACTAAGAAACACTTTATTCGCTCTTGTTGCAGTTATGGCTTTATCACTATCTGTAGTGTCTTGTGAAACCGCTGATCCATTAGAAGATATGGTAGAAGATCTAGATCTTCAAGCAACTGATGATGATGATGGAGATGGAGATCCAGTTGGGAATAGTCCAGGTAATGGAGTAGGTGGTTAATATTTATGATATATAACGCATTATAATTATCAAATGATAAATTGCTCTAAATCAGCGATTTATCATTTGAATTTTTTCGACGAGATGGTTGGAAATTTTGGAATATTTACTGCTTATTTGTGATTATTCCGTCCAATCCTGTATGTATTATATAATTGTTCTATCGCTACTAAATTTATTTTCTTCCGAGCCAACGGAAGGAGAACAATTACTTGAAAAGTCAATTGATCTTTTATCTGTTTCTCTAGATTCAGCAGAATATGTAGTTAATTCTATAGACTACAATGATCTAGATGATGAAGGAATGATTATGCTCTTTTACGTTAAGGCTGATATTCAATTCAAAAAAGATTTCCACCTTAAGGCCCTAATTTATTATTTAGAAGCTCTGAGATACGCTAGGAAAGCAGAAAATGTTCCGATGCAATATAACATGGAAGAGAATATAGGTAGAGTTTTCTACTATTACGATAATCATGAGTTGAGTATAAAATTCTATAGGATGGCTATGGACCATGTTACTCAAGAAAATCAAAAATCAAGACTATACTATAATATAGGAACTAGCTATGCTGGATTAGAAAAATATGATTTGGCAATTGAGTCTTTTCTTACTGCCCTGGATGAGGTGAAATCAGTGGGAATGGAATACAGGATTCGTAGTTATATGGGGCGAACATATACTCGATGGGGAAAGTTTGATGAGGCTAATATTGAACTCAATAAAGCCATTAGTTTAGATGTCAAGTCGATTAAAACAGCATTGCACAATCATGGTGTAAATGAGATGTATCAAGGAAATACTGAAGTGGCAAAAGACTATTTTCTAAAAACCCTGGAGATAAAGCCAGATAACTTTATTTCTTATAAGCTGCTAGGACAAATGTTGAATGATTTTGAATATTTGAAAAAGGCAGAAGAATTATTTGAAAAGCAAAAGCTGCAGTATAGAAATATTGATCTGTTCTATCATTTATCGAAAGTCACTGATGAAGAAGAATATATAGATAAATACAAGGCTGAGTTAGACAATTATTTTGATGAAAGGGCTAAGGCCGAAGAACTGCTCAGGACTGAACATTCAACGTTCGTACTTACTTCATATGAGCAGCGCATAGATTTAGAGGAGCAAAAGACTTATTGGGGTAACCTATTCAACGGAAGTATTGTCGTCGCACTATTCTTAATACTGGTCATAGGACTAGGTATCAAAACCAAAATTGGATTGGATCTCAAAAGAGATATCGAAAAAGTCTTAAGAGAAGAATAGTATTCTTAATCATCCATTCACGAGGCTTCCCATATAGAAGATATCAGTGACGATTTTTCTACCTCTGGTAGAAAATGTATATCTGAAGATGTGGACTTTGTTTGCAACTGGAAAATGATAGAATACAAGTTCCTCAGAACTCGTACCCTTTAGTTCAGCATTTAAATAAATCATTTTACCTCCTAAATCTTTAAGTTTCTTTCGAACTCCAGCATTAGTTAATGAATCACTCGTGATGTTAAGTTCCCATCCAAAAGATAGTGAGTTTGGTATGTCGTTCCATGATGGCATAATAATGATTGTTATTTGAATGAAATAAACGGATCACTATTATCTGGGTTGGAATTCTTTGTCTAGAGTATGTTCTTCAATCGTATTGGGAATAACAATGGCTTGGAGATTTGTTGGATTTTACTTTAATCACTGCTATTTTGAAGGTCAATAGATTTTAGAAGAAGACAATAGCAATTTTTGGAATAATGGCGGAAAGATCTACAAAATTGAATTTTAAGAATTCATTACAGTTCACATTTATTAGAGAAGAACACGATCTTTCACATGGTATTTGGAAGAACTCACCACCGAGCAAAATAGATGGATCTGCATCATGGGAGTCTGAGAGTGATGGTTATATGACTGGGACAGAAGGCTACGTAAAATATAGCATGGTACCTAATATAATATTAGAGCACCTTTATTTAAAGTGGGATAATCCATATTTAGGAAGTAATAGTTATAATTCATCATGTGATGCCAACTATGAAATTATCAATTTTAATGCACGAGGTGACAATGCAACAGTAAATTTCGATTTAAGGGTAAGTCCTGATAATGTAAACTATCCCTTGCCACCAGGAACTTATCGAGAATTAGATTGGATTCCTATTTTGGATGTTTGGGGGGAAGGAAGGATAATAACTCAAGAGAACCTTATCACTGGATTTTCTAATGCGTTCAATTTGAACCATGAAAATCAGAAAATATCCAATGGACCGAATAAGGGAAAGGAGATACCAAATCTTATTCCTGTTAGTGATTATAATAATCCGACCTTTCCGATTAAAGATAATGTAGTTGATTTTATAACATTAATGGGGGCACCGGTTGTAAAAAAAGTAGTGCAAGAGATGTGTAGAGTTTTTAATAAGGACTTGGTTAAGAATCCATATGGTTTGATGATTTTTTATGGAATTTCTCAAGAAGAAATTGATATTGTAAGGAAAAACATACCATACAATATGGTAGAAATCTCAGGTCAGCGGATATTCCCACCGTTTAATATTCCAAACGCATTTGAAAAAAAAGTAACTGTATTTAGAGCTTCATAAGCATACACTTCATGTAAGGGATTACTCAGTGGCTTAGGAACATGGACAAATGATCTAAGAAAAATCTTTATTCGCATAATTTCTTATCTTTTATTTATTAAAGTTTGAAGAAAACTATCTTTTTTAGAAGTAACCTAATTAGAATATGTTAATCACAGATCAAAAAGTCGTAAATCTATTATCTGAAGCTGGTGAAAATCTTGAGGAATTTCAAAATTATATTGAAGATGAAGATCTAGAAATAATTAATAATGATATCGATGATAATGCGTTATCCTCTGGAGCAAGCCTTTTTGTAGGAAATTGGAGAAAAAAAAATAATAGATTTAAGATTATTGGTCGCAAGAATGGGATTGCTAAAACAGTAATGCTAAGCGTAAATGCATATTCTAGTAAGTATTCAAATAATTGGGACTATGGTCCTGGGGAAATTTTAGTTATAAAACTAGGAAAGAGTACTAATATTTTCAGCCCTTTCAAAGGAGGCTTAATGAATTATTTCGAACGATGCTAAACTAAACTGGATTTACAAGCATAATAAAGGGATCATAAAATCCCTTCATCTGCAAAACTCAAGTAACTTTCATCTGTTAAGATCAAGTGATCAATGAGATTAATATCAAACAATTCACACGCTTTTTTAAGCTTTTCTGTAATTTGAATATCAGCCTCGCTGGGCTTTTTGTTTCCCGATGGATGATTGTGAGAAATTACAATAGAACTAGCATGGGACATTAATGCATGTTGAAGAACAATTTTGGTATCAATAAGAGTGGCATTAGATGCTCCATCACTTATTCGTGCATATCCAATTGTGTTCATTGCCCTATTTAGAAAAATCGCCCAACTTTTCTCTTTGTAGTTGATACAACTGTACAAAGGCTTAAGTGTATTGTAGCAATCTTGGGAAGATTTAATTTTTTTCTTAGGAATTCTTTTTGGTTTGTAATCAATTTCAATCTCTCCGACGAAGCTTTTGAATTGGATGTGGTTATTCAGATTTTCCATAATGTTTTTTAGGCTAGATAAGATTGCTATTTGAAGCGTGGCGGTACTGTGTATCAAATCGGGATCTACTTTGCCGTGAAGAAAACAGGATGGGAAATGGAATATCTGAGTCAATCGTAGTGCCAGATTCTAAAATGTAGTTTAAATGCATTGATAACTGTGTAGCAAAGAGTAACCAATACAATTAGAACCATTACATTTCTTAGACCTCCTGTTGAAGTATTAAGTACATGAAATAGCAATGTCAGCAGTACAACTGAAGCAGAAAGATATCCTACAAATCTCGTAGTGATTCTGTTCAGTTTTTGGTCATCGATATTGTTGTTTCTCGTTTTCAAGTATCTATAAATACTCCATTTCTCAAAAAAGCATAGAAATAAATGTTTGCTAAATTTTAAGAATTATCCAATAATTAATTAACGTCATATGCAAAGGTTAAATGCAATGACTTAAAAAACGGTCCTACTGGTAAAGGAGGTAATAAAGGCTAGTTGATTTTCTAAATATGAGATGTTAGCAAAAGGTTAGATCAGATCATTATGTGAGTTAATTCATATTTTGAATTATACTTCTTAGACTTCAGTAATACGTATGTTATCGAAAGGGATTAGGAGCTTTTGATTATTTTCCAGTGTATTAGTTGCTTCTTAATTGGAAGGTATAATTCTTCAACACTTTTGTGAAATTCGAGGTAGAGAACTCCTGAGATGTCAGAAGGGATTTCCACATCTCCATTTTTGATGATGATAATTTTCCTATCCTCCTTCCCTCTTAATTTGCCGAGAAAGTATCCTAGTTCAAAGATTACATTCTGTCTGGTTCTTGTAAACTTATCAGAAATATCGTCAGCAGTCATTAAAACGATGGCTATTCCACAATTAGATGCCAATCGCTCAAATTTTGCAATAATGGTATCTAGGGATTCATTAGGCTGTTCTTGCAAAACAATCGGTTCAAGTTCAAATTCTGACTTGAGCAAAGAGCAAACTTCGAGCCTTGCTTTGTCGTCATGTCCATGAACAATGAAAACCTTTTTGTTATTGATAATATCCTTTTGAACCTTCTTTACAGGTATGTGTATCTTTTCTGGTTTGGTATCTCCAATTGATCTTGCTTGTTCAATGAATTTCAACAACTCCTTTTTCTTAAAAACATCAAGTTTTTTCAGTGCCTCATAAGTTCCGTTTATATCAATTTGAGTTTTTGACCAATCGACAGAGACTAAAAGAACGGTTGTTACAAAATGACCGAAATATTCGAAATCATTGAGGTATAAATAATTAATCAGAATTGCGAATGCATCTTCTTCATCCTCGGTATTGTGATATCCAAATACCACCACTCTCTTTTTACTTGAGATTTCTTTTCTGGCTGATTTCCAGATTTCGTCAAGGTTTCTTTCTAGAGCAAAAAGTTCGAATTCTTTGGTGTGCAGATACTCGCCAATTTTGATCCTTTTTAGATTAGCAATTAGTGGTTTTAATTCTGGTTCAATGTTCATTTCTACGAAGTGCTAATTGCTCTTAAGTCTAACTAAAATGAGTATGCGCTCCATATTCATCTTAGTGCTAGATTGGCATCTGCCATTTTAATCAGATTGTGAAGAATCAAATAACCAAAATTGATTACCAACGGATCCCCCTCCGAGATATACAATATTATTAATAACAAACGAAAAGCCGCCATTACGTCCTGCTCTACTGCCGGATTCATGAGAGTTCCAATTGCTTCCATTATAGCTCCATAGAACATCTGGGTATTCACCTGATCCAAAGAAGGCTTGATTGTTAAGTGTAAATGCTACAGCATCATAATGACCAAACTGTGCATGTCTTGGATAATCGTCAATAATAATCCATTGATTATCAGTGCTATTGTATTTATATACCCTGTTATTTAACTCTCCTTGAACTCCAATGGCTCCTAACCCTACGTAAGCTTCCTCAGATAAAACAGTTGATACGGCTCTTTGAACAAGGATTGGATAGTTTGCTACCTGTGTCCAGGTATCAGTTAATTCATCATATTTCCAAAAGTCATTGAATCTTTTGTCAATTTCACCAAAACCATTGGACTGAAAACCTGTCCCTAAATACCCTTCATTATTTATTGAAAATGCTGTGGCAAAACGTCTTCCTTGTCCTGGAAAATCTCCTTTTTGCGTCCATTGATTGCTCGAAAGATTATATTCCCAAAAATCTTTATTATTTAAAGTTGAGCTATTTCCTCCTGTTCCAAGGTATAGTTTATTTGAAACAGTGAAGATTGCAGCATCAAATCTATTGTTATCCGGAAAGGAGGTTTTTTGAATCCAATCGTTATTTAAGGGATCAAATTCCCACAATTCACCATTGACAGGAATAACATAACCTTTGTTGTTTATTATAACTCCATTTTCATTAACTGTTGAACCGAAGGGTAAGTCATTCAACCTAAACCATTTGTCAGTGATACTAAATTGATTGATAGCTTGAGTTTCAGAAGAAAGAACTTCAATAGTAACTTCAGCTTGTCTGCTGCTATAAATATGATTTGATTGATCTGGAATAATCACAGTAAGTTCATTATTTTCCGCACTGACAATTTCTGAAGGATACCCATCGATCCTAACAATATTATTTGAAGCTACCGTGCTAAAGTGTTCCCCTATGATCGTGATTTCTGTTAATGTCTTACCTGATTGTGGAGAAAATGAGTTAATAATCGGGTCTTGAATCGTTATTTTTTGTTTTCCATTAACCACAAAATTATTCATTGAGATAGAGATCTCACTTTGCTTAGAATCAAGGTTAAGGGGAACTTTGGTCTCTATGCGATTTTCTGAAATAGAAATAATTTCTGTAGAAAATATCGTTTCATTTGTTCCGATGAATTCTACCAGCACTTTGTTTGGAAAAGTATTGAAATTTTCTCCTTCAATTACCACAATTGAACCAAAAGTCACATCGGTCGAAGAAAGATTGCTAATAATTGGTTTAAATAGCCTGAATTCCTCATCGAAAGAAGTGATATTACCGGATACCGATACTGAAATGATTGAGTTTTCAACTGAAAGTGAATCAGGCACCAAGACTAAAAGTTCAGTTTCATTAAACTCTACAACTTCTATTTTGATTTGATCGATTTTTACTTCAACGTTTGACTTAATTCTTCCAAAATTGCTTCCGCTGATTCTGATTGTGTCTCCTAAATGTCCACTTTTGGGTATAAAATCAATTAACTCAGGACCAGAGCTTCCAAGACTAAGGAAACTTACGTTTTCACCATAAACAATAAAATCATTAGTCTCAACAAAAGCTCGAACAAAGTATGAAACACCTTCCTTTAGTGTTGTTTCTATTATTCCTGAGAATTTCTCTGATTGAATGTTTTCAGCGTATATGACACGATCACTATTTTCAAGGGTAGGGTTTTCATCTTCTCCCCATACAAATCCATAGTTGACAATTTCAAAATTTCCTCGAAATAATATTTCTGCATTGAATTTTGCTCCTTCAGAGGTAATATCCGAAACAAGAAGTGTATTCAATCTTGGATAGTCTCTGCTTGTAACCTCATTTTCATCACATTTAACAAGCAACCCCAATAAGGAGATTAATAAGATATTTCTTAAAATGGCTTTCATTTTTTGAACAGAATTAGATTAAGAGAGATTCGATTGTTATTTGCAACGAAACCTGCTGTTTTATTGAGTGAGGACATCTGAAAATAACGAATAGCCACACTCCCTCTAAACTTTTGATACGATTTAAGAATTCCAACTCCTCCCCAATATCCAATTTGATTACTATTTACTTCAAAAGCCGAGCTTTCAGGGAATGTATTTACTACGTTTCCATTAATCTGCTCACTCAGAAGTCGTGTGCTTGAACTTAGGTGAAAGTCGTAATTAATACCGCCTTGTAGATACAGTCCATATTTCTTTTCAGGGAACGAATACCTTAATGAAAGAGGAATTGATAAAGTAGTTAGTTCAATGAAGGTATCGTGGAACCCTTTAGGTGTTGATTCTAATTCAACCAATGATGAGTAGCTAGATTTAAAGAAATGAAGCTCTCCTTGAAAAGCTATTTTTTCTGTGATTCTGGGAGATGAAATTGTAATAAGTACTCCAATTGAAGGATCAATGGAATTGTATGAATCATCCAAATAAGAAAACGAACCTGAACCATCTGTAGTGATTTCAGACCTTGATACTCCTAAAGTTGCTCCATAATCAAACTTAGTCCATGGCTTACTTGCCTTGAACTCTGTGAATTCAGTGCCTTTGCACTTATTGTATTTGACGATAAACTTTGTAAGACTTTTTTCATCGAGTTTCAGAAATGCAATACTACTCGTTGAGTTTTTCAAGCAATCACCTGTTAGATAATTAACAATACCACGCCACCTACTTGTTTCTCTTGTTCCAATTTCACCATCGATCTCAACTTTTTCAACAATCGATTCTAAGTCAAAGAATGAGGTATCTTTCTTTATATGATACTTATCTCTCGACCTGCATCAGCTAATGTCTCCATCGACCAGAACTTCTACGAAAGAGCCTTCAATTATTTGAGAGGAAAAAAATTTATCGTTGGTATATCCAAATCCAACTATTTGATTTGGGAAATATTCTAATTCACCTTGTTCCCCTTTGAAAATACAAGATTTATAGTTCTGGGAATTGCTACGATAGTCCACCTGCCCTTGAATAGAATCGTTTTCAAGAGTTATTATAAACCCACTTCTGAAATCATTCTGTCCGAAGGAGCTACTGATAATAATTAGTAGTAATATTAAAGTTAACTTGATCTTTTTATTCATATCGCAACTATGCTTAACGTCTAGCTAAGCGGCGCTTTGTCCGCACTTGTCTAATACCTGCAAAATAGTGAAGTCTATCGGTGCTTCCAAAGTTTGTAGAAAGCAGTGCGTTCTGAAGTGAAAAACTCCCTTGAATGGAGGTTTCCAAATAGCTCAAAACTTTCTCGGCGGCAAACTCACGGTCGAGTCCGGATGCATTTTATGAAAGGCACTAAAGCACATGCCTTATACATATTGTTGTGGTGAGTTTATCGTTCAAAAACTACAAAAAACCTATGCCAAATGATTTGTTCGTATTTCAGCGCATAGTCTTCTGCATATTTCTCTCCTCTTGGCGAGTTGTCGATTTTGTCTTTCGTGCTTAGTCTATCGTGGTGATGTCCTAGTTCATGGAGAAAGATGTGCAGAAGTTGATAAGCCACAATCTATTGTTCTGTGAATTCACAGTAAACTGCGTTCCCCGTAGTTCTGTACGGCACTTCAAGGCGTTCGAATATTTTACGATGCTCTTGAAAATACTGTTTATTCAAGGTTACGTGTTTGTCTTTTTCCCAGGCACAGATGCCAAGCACACCGTTATTGTACCACCCATCAGCTCCGCCACCTTCAGCTAGAATTACTACGTCCAGTTCAACATGCAATTCTTCCCAGTTAGGAAGAATGTTTAGGAATTTTATGATGTCTCTTTTCTTGAGAAAGTGTTTATAGCCCTTTCCAGGTTTTTCAATGTCGAGTTGAAGTTCGTCTTGTCTCGTGTTCCAGTAGTTGGGAGTTTCATCGTGTCTGTTCTTCTTCTGAACTCTTCCGTTTTTGACTTTAGGGGTAACTTTTCTCGAAGCTCTCATAATTCACCACAACGCTCAGATATGGCGCTGTGGCCTCCGAGCTTGTTTAATTCCGATAAAAGTAGCTTATCTGCTGGTGCATTCAAAGTATCAAACTGGCACTGCGCCATGCAGATAAAAAACTTCCACCCTCTGAAGATTGTAGAAAGCACAACAGAATCTTGGCGGCAGATAAGCGGGATGTTTTGCAGGCTCTTTGCAGATGGTTAAGTAAGGCCATGCGCAATATCGTCTGTTAGGAATTTGTATTAAATCGCTAGAAATACTAATGCTGTTGCAATTGATAGGATTCCCAAAGCAACTTGTTCGGCCCTAGTCAAAATCCAGTTAGATTTCAGTTTGCGAAACATAATGAAATACCCGAACAAAAGAATTAGTCCAACGAAGATTGGATAAATAACTAGATCATCTGTTCCAATGGAAAAGTCATAATATCCTGTAAGTAGTCGATAGAAATATCTGATTGGAAGAATCAAATTAATTGCAATCACATAATGAGCCACTACCCAACCAAGTCGTTTGTTCATCAAAAGGCTAGCTCCAGCAAACAATGAACAGCCCCAGTTGAGAATTGCAGGGTAAGATCCCTTAACAGATTCAGCGATGTTCAAAGGTTCACTTGGGTCAGGAGGGTTCATCAACAAATAGATAACCACAAATACTGTGATCAAAGAAATCGGTATAATCAGAAGTAGTCCTGCAGTTTTTGTCGTCATTTAAATCTCTTGGCTCTCGGGCGGATGATTCCTAACATTTGTGTAAACGCCATAAACCCGTGCAAAAAGCTATTTTTGATACGGAATATGACTTTCAAATGGAAAATTAAAGGTTTTGAGAATTACCTCGTTAGTCAGGAAGGGTATATTCTACGGCTTCACTATAAAACAGCCCATTTTCATTACAAAGATGCAAGGTTCATCAGCTGTAACAAAAGAAATCAATTTCGGCTGTGGCGCAATGGAAAAGAAGAAATCTGGAGTAAACGACAATTGAGGAATATCTTAGAACCTACCGACCCAGTGGTCATCGCTTGTTCATGCAAATTGAAGGACTTGCCCTTCTGATATCTAGCTTCTTACTCGATTTTCGAAAAAATAATCATTTAAGAGTTGGATATTGACTTAGTGAAATGTATCAAATCAGGGGAGAGGCAACTACTGTGGGTGAGCACCTGGTGAAGAGAAATGAGATAAGTCTGTGGATAAATTAAAGTTCGGTTTATTAATTAGAAAAGCAGCCTCATGACTGTTTTGAATCTATAGATAAATGAAATTTCCAAAGTTCAAGTATGTCTTCGCTTAGAATCTCCCTTGGTGGTGTATTTGGATTGTCAGAGATTAGTTGTGCGACACCATGATCTTCTTTCCTCCAAAAAAGCCTTTTGTAGAGTATGCCATGATCTTTGGTGATGATAATGTAATCTTGACCTTCTTTCACTTCTTTGGTATCTAGTAGCTTGACCGCTACTACAAAGGAGCCATCAGATACCTTTGGCATCATACTATCTCCACTGATAGGAAATGCTCTGGTTTCACCAATTGGTGGTTTAAAAGGGATCTTAATGGTTTGAATATTTTTCTCATGCCAGTCCGGATCTTGATAATATTGAGCGTAGCCTGCCGCTGCCTTTTTTGGTACAAGCTCTATATCATAAACATCATCATCTTTCTTAACGACTTGTTTTTTCCTTGACAGATCCTGTTGCAACAATTCGTCCAACGATACATCATAGGTCTTTGCGATTTTGAGGATCATGGAAAGGCTGGGCTGTGAATCACCTCTCTCCCAGGCGTAATACGTACTTCGGTTTTTGATGCCCAGATTTTTGGCTATTTCATTGATTGAGTAGCCATCCCTTCCTCGTAAGAATCTAAGATTGTCTTGAAGTAATTTCATCTAATATTGTCCATTATTAATGTACACCTTTTTTAAATCATTTATTGCCTTTAACGCCCAAATATGGCATTTTTTAATTAAATTTACACATATTAAAACTCAAAATAATAGACTATGAAAAGAACAATTTATCATGTAACAAAGACTGACTCCGGTTGGCAAGGAAAGCAGCAGGGAGGCAAAAGAGCTTCATCTATTGGAAGGACCAAGGAAGAAGTAACAAAAGAGACCATTGGTTTTGCCAAGCGGTCAGGCAATTCACAGGTCATTATCCATAAAGGGAATGGTCAGTTCCAGGAAGAGCGTACTTACCCACGTTCATCTGATCCAAGAAGGACTAAAGGATAGCTGATGGATACACCTGTTAAATATCCAATTAATTTGACCTGCCTTGATCATAGGCAGGTTAAATTATTGGCGCTATATCTTGAATTAAAAATGGTCGCTGAATCTGGTTTGATACCTAAGGGGCTGATCAATTCAAGTAACAGGTTTAGATACTATAGAGAGAGATTGATTGATCTAAAGATCATCAAATTAGAAAGGTCAGGAAACTACTATTTATTAAGAGGATATTCCGCCTTTTGGAAGATCCTGGGCATTAAAAAAACCATGTCCAAAAATGGGAGATATGAAAAAGTCTTCTGTAAAAGAATCGAAGGGATTTCTACACGAAAAGAAATTATGGAAGTGTTATTCCAACACGCCTATGACACGTTGAAGAAGCAAAAGAAATGGGAGAATGTGCGTAATGCTGGTAGGCGCCTTAACAAGCGTAATCGCAATCAAACAATAGAAGCACCTCTCAGCTCTTCATTAGTGGCTAAACATCTTGGATACAAGCACCCATGCACTGGACGTGAAAAGAGAATGAAATACTTTAAGGTAAAAGAAGAACCTCTTATCAAAGAGTTTGTCTATCTACCTGAAGTTAACCCTTATCGCTTAGTACCGAGATTTAGATGTAAAAAAGTGATCATTTAGGTAGTATGTAAAAAAACAACAGATATTAGAGCTGGTAGATTTAGAGATTTGATGGTAGGAAATATTTAAAATAATCATCCTTAAATAAGAGGTTTTACAGAGGAAAGAGTGAAAAAACCCATAAACGGCACAAAATGACCAACCAAAAGACCCAATGGGGTTGGGGTTTAAACATTTGCTGTTTTGAGTCAATAATAAAGGGGAGAATGTCCCCTAGAAATTGTTTAATCAAACAGAATATGTTCGAACCATTGTAATTCCTTGAGCATCACTTGGTTCATTCCATGGATATTCCTTTCCATCCACAACTATTCTACCTACTTGTGTGCCATTACCTCCGTAATTGATACCAATTACTGTGATAACCGTGTTTGGATTGGTAATTGCAAACTCATCTTTTAAATCTAGAACTTTATCATCGTGTATAATTCCACTATCAAAAATCAATTCACCATTACGTAATACTAAGACTTGATTGTCTGCTCTGCTAATTCTAATACTACCGTTCTTTCCCATATTTTTTTAACTTAAATATAATTAATTCAAAAAAGTAGGCTAGTAAGGACATTCGTTCTAAATAATATCTAACTTAATGGAATAGTATTAAAATAGAAAAAGTATGTTCACTAAAGAGTAATATGAATTAATGCTTATATCAAAATGCCCTTTTTTGGCCATTTGTATACACTGATTCGTTAGTTCTGTGGCTGAAACTAAGTGATAAGAAATCTAACTAAAACAACGATTGGAAGAGAAAAAGAAATCATCAAGAACTTCAACGATATTCGTGCTATCAATAGGATGGGGCATCCCTATTTTAGTTGGATTGCTTAGTCACTCTTTTGCAATTGGAACAATAATCTTTTTCATCTTACAGACCATCTATTGGGCAAAAGACGGAAGTGTATATAAAGGAAGATAAGTCTTACAAAACGAAAATAGCGATGAAAAAAATTCTAACTACTATTATTTTCTTTTTCTTATTCATGGAAACCTTCTCACAGACATATTCTTGGGATGATGTTCCAGATAATCTAAGTATTGAATGGAATATAAAAGTTTCTTCAACAAAGAAGAAGCATTGGGAAATTATTGATGCAGAAATGAAGAAAAGAGGGGGTAAGTTTTTTACGGCGACGCAGTTTCTCAACAACTTCGAACATAGATATTATCATTTTCCATCCAAGGGTAAGCTAGTTATTATTGGATATATGAATAAGGGAGCAGGCACTATCGTAACCGCTAGGTTTAGAGGTTCACTTTTAGATAATTAGACTGCCTAAACTAGAATAATACGTCTAATCAAACGAATCATATGACTGAATCTGATTTCATGGAACTTAACCTTTCATCAGGCGACTATATTCGTATAGATACTATTTCAGGATCATCTCATGATGGTGCTTATGGTGGTAATTATAATAATAGTACTCTTGAGTTTGATTTTGATAATCATACGACTGGTAGGCAGGAAATAGTTTGTCTTACAGACCTACATGCTATTATTAAGAAAGTATAACCAAATGAATAGATATGAATGACATGGAAAAGGCTATATATGAGTATTCGGAGTACTTAAAGTTATTTCGTGTAAAATTGAATGAAATAAGAGATAGTGATATCCTGAATGATTATCAAAAACAGATTGAAGAAGATAGACTTTTTGAGCAGCGTACATTAAGTAATGAACGCAGTGAATTTCATAGGCAAAGTAATATAGCTGAAGGTGATAGACAACTCATGAAAAGATTTGGTGATCTATTCATTAAATATTTTAGTCATCACTAATTGTAATTAAATGAACAAAACAATGGAAAATACGCCCATTTTATTTGACGAATCTGAGTTTGACCTAATGCATAATCGCTTATTAAAGCCTAAATTGGTATCAATCGCTTATGCTTTTGATCCTACACGGTTTGTAAGGCATCAAGATGATCGCTTAAGAATTCACGGAAGGTTTACAACAGAAGTATGGAGAAAAGATTCTACTTTCATCATTGAGCCCCATCCTCAAAATCCTGATGGGATAGTATTTAGGTCTGTTTGGGATCATAATCAAAGAATCAGACATATGTCTCATACTCTACATATGACTTCGAAGCTTAAAAATCCAACATCGTTTGAAGATGATTCTCTCTTTTTTATAGATAACTCTGTTTTTGATGATTGGCCAAAAAAGTTCACAATTCTTGCAGGAAAAATGCCTAATGATAATAGAGAATTTAGGTGGAGATTTGGTAGGGATCATCAGCCAAAAAACCCAAACGTTATGGACGTTTCGGTAACAAGCGATCTAGACAAAATAGGTTTTAGGTTTATAGCTCCGCATCATAAGTAAATTAAGAATTCAGTCAAGTGATAGCTATAAATATGGAGTGTATAGAGAATCAGTAGATTATAGAAAAAATAAAGCTCAAGTTGTAGTGTATTGGATTGATGGAAGGGTGATGACTGTAAGTTTAAGTAGAGATGCAAAAGGTATTTGGGTAGTACTAGGTTCAACATTAGAACCGTCAAAATTTGCAAAGGAAATTAAGTAGAATAGTAAGCTTGAGATTGGTTAATTAAGAAATAAGTGAATAAAGAAAATTATATCTTTTGGATTGATAATTCTGAGAAGAGAATACTTTTTGAAGGTGTAATAGAGCGCGAGTATCAATTACCTAATGTTGGATCTTTTGAGGATTTTTCTGAAGAAGGTCAGGAACCAGATCCATACATAATCGTCAATATAGAAAAGCGTGATGGTGGAGATATTGCAGTTTTCCTCGAGAAAACAGTAACCTTCAAACCTAATTAAGATCCAATTTTAATATTGAATCTTTTCTCTACGATTTCAACGATTTTTTCACGCTTCTCTTTTTCAGCAATCACTTTTTGTTTTTCATCGATGAGTTGCTGTTTAACATCATTTATTTCTTCAAAGAGCCTCAAGTAATGATCTTTTAACTTTGAAACTATCACGTGCGCAGCGGTCTTCTCCAGTTGTTGAAAAAGCATATCCAATGAGTCAGGATCTAGTTTCTCTTCCCCTTTTCCAGCTGGATAATCAGGAATTATTCGGCCCAATGAAACTTTATGTACGATACAAAATGCATAGATATACTCCAGAGGCATAGTGTTCTTACCCCTTTCCCAAGCACCAAATGTTCCAGGTTGCTGGCCAATAGATGTGGCAGCTTCTTCCTGGTTTAGTTTAAGCTCCTTACGTACCTCTTTGAGGTTATTTGCAATGATTTGGTCTACATTCATTCTAAAAAACTATCTATAATCGTTTTTTATCTAATTTTCGATAGTATATTTACAATAATACTGCATCCCAGATAATAAGTAGTATTTAATGATACGATACTTCTACTTTCCATAACGTCTGGGGTGCATTTTTTGCACATTGAAAATTAAAGAAAAGAGACAGAAGAAGACCTATTAATTAATAAAGCAAGTAAAATAATTCATTGAGAATCAGCTAATATCAATATTGATTTTCTTGCTAGAAATGGAAACTAGATATGCCTAAAGAAAACCCAAACTCAAAAACGGTTATTTGTAAAGAGTATAACCGTTTGCCGCTAAGAAAAGACTCATCTGAGTCTTATTGGTCAAAATTTCAACGAGAGAATAAACGAATCAATCCTTCGAGTGAGGAAGTCATTCTTATTCAGGGCTTCCGTGATGACAGGAGCAAGGAGCTTCATTTGACAGTTAATGAATTATCCAATTCGATGACTACAAGAAATCAATAGTTTATTCTTGATATGCTATACATATTTCTTCCACCATTTTTTTACAAAGCAACCCATCAGTTTGTTGAATAGCAAAATCGCTAAACTCAGATGTTCAAAAAATCTTCTTTCCTACGGACTGCCTTCGATTTTTATCCATCTGTTTTGATTCAACTACACTGTTAAATGGCTTTAGCCTTCAAAAAAACAGTTAAAGAAAAAGTTATGTCAGCAACAGTAATTTTAAACGGAAAGATCTCTGCAGCACCTAGATTCAAGAAAATTGAAAATTCTCTTTATCTCATTTTTAATGTGAGCTCTAAAGAGAAGAATTACAGCAGCAACCATGAGACCTCTCATCAAGTGGTGTTAGACAGTTCTGGGTTTAAAGAATCAGACTTGGATGTATTGGAAAAAGGCAAGTTTGTTTCTATTCAGGGTACATTAAAGTACAGAGAAGATAGCGCTTTTATTGAAGCTCGATACATTGAATTTGACAGTCCTGTAACAGATAACATTTAATAGTCTAAAGAAGCATTCTCAAGAAATAAAGGGTGATGTGTAAAGTTTGTGAGACATATGTAGTTTTTGATAGAGAATGTGGAATCATTCAAGTGAAGGTTTCTAAAGAGGAAGGGAGAAAGCTTATCAGGCAATTGGATGGTGAAATAATATTAATTCCTCTTAGTGAGTATGATCCGAAGGTGTGTTACTACCACGAGTGACATACATGGATTAGTTGGTGACGGGCCGGGGTCTAGTGATTCCGGCCTTTTTTGTAAAAAGAAAACCAAGACGTGTAATACCTTGGCATCCATAAACCACTCTAAGGGACTTCTAAGAACTTTTACACTTTCACGCCCTAATATTTAACTGCCACATCCTACGCACTCAATTTCAGAGTTACCAGGTTTGGTACCGTTTAATTTCATCTTGAGTTGATGGATCTTTTCTTTGAGATCCATGTCTTTGAACATGTCACCTGTTAATTGTGATTCAAGTTCATTGATTTGAGAAACGATTTCTTGAGTATTCATAATTCTAAATTTTATGTTTGACCAGTAGACTGGCTCTTTATAGAGGCTGAGACAGTCGAAATGGTGAGGAAGTTAGAAAGGGATAAGATTTTCTAGTTAATAGGCCTCAAAGGTCTATACGGGTGAAATGTACATTAGCTCTATAGTATAAAAAAAGGCTGAATCCACGATGAAAACAGCCTTTTACAAATTTTATGCTAAGTTCAGTTTAGTTTGAACAGCCATTCTTAGCACATGTAATTCTTTCAGTAGTACTTACCCAATGACTAGGATTTTCTTTGGTATCGAACCCACAACCAGTGGTACCTCCTTTGTATCCCTTGTGAACTTCGTTTGTCGGAGTGTGTTTAACTGCCATGTCTTAATTTTTTTGGTGAACAATCAATTTATTCTAAGTTAATTAAATCGGTTATTCGTAAAAAGTATTCACAGAATTAATTTGGTACCATAAAAGATTAATTCAACCAGAAGTTTGTGAGTCAGTTTTATTTTGCTTTGCGTCTGAACTGATACTATTTTTCCTATCTGTGAACCTAACAAAAAAAGGATCAAAATATTTTAGCCTTCCATCTTCTAACTCTACTAGTGCTTGCGTAATACTGCAATAATTGTAGCTTGAATAAACGAATCTATGGAAGTGGCCTTTGATCTTTTTGCCATTTCGATTCACTTCAACTGGTCTTAGAGCATCTTTATTACCGCTCAAGATTCTTAATCATATCCTCGCGTATTTGCTCTTGAAATTCAGATTTCCAATTTGACAAAACATTATGGATAAGATCCGACAATGGAATCTTATAATGGTTAGAAGTTTGCTTAAGAAAATAATGTAAATCATGATCTACATTAATTGTTCTATACTTTCTCTTTTCATCCCCTATTCGTGTATTTAAGAATTGATCCAGGCTCATCAATTAATCCAATTTTAAAAACTGTCAATATATAAAAACTAAATTACATCTTGCCCTTTAGGCTATGGTGTAAGGCCTCCATAAGAATGAATTTGCTTTTCGTGACAGATGAGCAAATTATAAAAGGATTTGGTGAGGTTTTGAAAGAGCTTAGAGAAGCTAACGGGCTTTCTCAAGAAACACTAGCACATGCCATCAAATCTCATGCAACTCATATTTCGAGGCTTGAAAATGGGCATAAACAACCTACCTTAACTACTCTTTTCAAGATTGCTGATCGGCTAGATATTAATCCAGAAGAACTAATCTCGAAACTTAGATCAAAGAGGTAGAAGTGTAAAACTATCTTACCGCTTCTCGTTAAACACCAATTTATTATGAAATGGATCGGTTACCTCCATA
>CAZWLS010000005.1:0-31939 GCA_964634415.1 uncultured Roseivirgaceae bacterium
ATCAATAATGGAGATGGAACGTTCACAGACCGATTAAAATCCACCACAAAGCAGACCTCCTTTTATAGCATGGGTGCCGATGCTGCTGATATTAACAATGATGGTTTAACGGATTTTTTCCAAGTAGATATGTCTGCCGAAGACAATCGAAGATCGAAGGCTAACATGGCAAGTATGGATGTTTCGCTTTTTTGGAGCACCGTAAATAATGGATTTCATTATCAGTACATGTACAATACACTACAACTAAATAGGGGAATTGATAATAATCTACCAGTGTTAAGCAATATTGCTGCTTTAGCTAATGTCACTTCTACCGATTGGAGTTGGGCTCCGCTATTTGCAGATTTTGATAATGACGGTTGGAAAGATCTATTCATTACCAATGGGACAAGACGTGAGATCAACAATAAGGATTACTTCAATGCTATAGAAAGTCAAAGGGGTAAAATGACTCCTCAAGAATTGTTAGAAGCTGCCCTAAACATTCCTTCTGAACCAGTAGCGAACTATTTCTATTTGAACAACAAGAAAATAGGATTTACGAACGAAACTGAAAGTTGGAATCTTGATGAAAAAGGGTTTTCTAATGGGAGTGCATATGGTGATTTAGATAATGATGGAGACCTGGATTTGGTAGTAAACAACATCGATTCAGTCAGCTGGATTTATAAAAACACCTTGAACGATCATGGGAAATCGAATTTCCTTAGAGTTAGGCTTAAAGGCAAAAGTTCAAATGACTATGGAATTGGGAGTAAGATTTCTATTTATACAAATGGATCTCAGCAAACCAATCATGTTATGCTAAGTCGTGGATTCCAGTCATCGGTTGAGCCAATAAGTCACTTCGGATTAGGATCGATAAATAGTGTTGATTCGATAGTTGTAAACTGGTACGATGGAGGTATTTCCACAATTGCCGGAGTTCAAGGGAACCAAACAATTACGATAGCGCAAGAAGAAACCCCTGGCAATGCAAAGCCCAGTTCTCAAAATCAAATGCAATTTGTAGTTAGAGATGAATGGGTCGATTCATTATTTGTACATAAAGAAAACAACTTCAATGACTATGCTTTTCAAGTGTTAATGCCTCATAAAATGTCCAACCTTGGTCCAGCCCTGGCAACTGGAGATATCAATGGAGACGGGTTAGATGACATTTTTATTGGTGCGGCTATCGGCCAAAATCCAAAGACCTATCACCAGACATCAAAAGGCACCTTCATTACTGCACAGACATTGGAGGGAAAAAATTATGAAAATATTGACGCTACGTTTTTCGATGCTGACAATGATGGAGACCTTGATTTATATGTGGTGAATGGAGGAAATGAATACGATAGTCTTTCGAGAAATTATCAAGATCAGCTATTCATTAATGAGAATGGTCAATTGATAGAGTCTGCTAGCTTACCTAAATTTTACTCCAGCGGAGGTTGCATTCGACCATTTGATTTTGACAATGATGGTGATCTAGATCTCTTTGTTGGAGGACGGTTGTCGCCAAGGCATTATCCTTTTCCCGGCACAAGTCATTTGCTGATAAATAAACTGGAAACAGGCACCTTGACTTTTGTAGATCAAACGCAAGAGCTGGCTCCTACAATCTCAAAAGCCGGTATGGTTACCGATGCGTTGTGGATGGATGTTAATAATGACAAAGTTGAAGATCTGATCGTTGCTGGCGAGTGGATGGATGTATTGTGGTTTGAAAATACAGGTGAGCGTCTACTACCACCTCAAACATTAATTGCTGATAGTAAAGGTTGGTGGTTCAGTCTAGAAAGTGGTGATATAGATAATGATGGGGATCAAGATTTGATACTTGGGAATCTTGGAAAAAACTATAAATACAAAGCATCGGTGGAAGAACCATTTGATGTTTTTGTAAAAGACTTCGATCTAAATGGAAAGGATGATATAGTCTTAAGCTATTACAATTTTGGAGCTCAGTTTCCTGTGCGAGGTAGACAGTGTTCATCTCAACAAATTCCAGCTCTTAAATCAGCATTTAAAGATTACAATTCTTTCTCTACTGCTACCGTTCAAGATATTTTTGGTACAGATGCACTTTCTAGTTCACTGCATTATAGTGCCACCACTTTTGCTAGTAAATATTTGCAAAATAATGGTGATGGAAGTTTTACAGTGTTGGACTTACCTGAGATCGCACAAATATCACCAGTAAATGACATCCAAATATTGGATGTGAATGGAGATGAAAACTTAGATGTTTTGTTGATTGGAAATCTACACGCTTCCGAAGTGGAAACACCTCGAGCAGATGCAGGAATTGGACTTCTGATGCTAGGGAATGGCAATGGAGAATTTACTCCTGTTTCGATGAATGAAAGTGGCCTGATAATCAAACATGATGCTAAGCACTCTTCAGTGATTGAAATGAATGGAAGGGCTGCTTTGGTAGTTGCAAATAATGATGGTCCGATGCAGATTTATCAGAAATCTAGTGAATAAACATGCGTTTGAAACATTCACCAGTCTATTACGAACCGAATGACTTGGTCTTGAAGCGCATTACTTGATGAAGTTTGGAGTGTAATTGAATAGTTCAATACCCCAAACTTGAATTCATTATGCTAGTAGTTGTCATGGGAGTAAGTGGCAGTGGAAAATCCACCATCGGTAGAGGAATTGCAGAGAGACTAAATCTGCCATTCTATGAAGGAGATGATTATCATCCTGATAAGAATATCGAGAAGATGTCAAAAGGCATCCCGCTGAATGACTTTGACAGGAGACCCTGGTTAAAAAGAATCAATAGTCTTTTACAAGATAGTGAGCACAAGTATGGAGCAGTATTTACCTGTTCTGCATTAAAACAATCGTATCGGGATTTACTGGGGACATCGGTTGAAAAAATAAACTGGATTTTCCTTCATGGATCTGAACGCACCTTGAGAAAAAGAATGCTCAATCGCAATGATCATTTTATGGGTGCGAATATGCTTGAGTCACAATTGAGTATCTTAGAAGAGCCTTCTAATGCTATCAAAGTGGACATTTTAAAGGATCCCAATGCGATTATTAATAACATCTTAAGACAATTACTAAATGAGTAAATCATCATTTGGATTAATCGGCCTGGGAGTGATGGGGAAGAGCCTGGCATTGAATATCCTTCGAAACAACTTTTCCCTTTCTGTATATAATCGTAATACAGATCAAGAAGCTCATTTACTGACTGATTTTATGAAGGAGAACGAGCATCAGGATTTGGTCATAGGATTCTCTGAGTTAAAAGATTTTGTGCATTCACTAGAATCACCAAGGAAGATTTTACTCATGGTGAGCGCGGGGCCTGCAGTAGATAGCGTCATAGATGGGTTGATCACTTACCTGGATAAGGATGATATCATCATTGATGGCGGAAATTCACATTATTTAGATACCGAAAAGCGTATTGCAAAAGTTGAAGAGCATGGGATTCAATACTTAGGTTGTGGCATATCCGGGGGTGAGGAAGGTGCATTGAAAGGGCCTTCCATCATGCCTGGAGGATCCAAAAAGGCCTATCAAAATGTATCTCAAGTTCTTGAAAGTATAGCCGCCAGGGATGCTTCTGAAAAGCCGTGTTGCAGCTTTGTTGGACCGGGGGGTGCTGGAAATTTTGTGAAGACGATCCATAACGGGATAGAATATGCTGAGATGCAACTCATAGCAGAATGTTATGAAGTGATGAGACACACCAAGTCCAACGAGGAAATATCAGACATTTTTGAAAGCTGGAATAAATCTGATTTATCCAGTTACTTGCTTGGTATTACTGTCCAGATCCTTAGAAAAAAGGAAGGAGATCAATACCTGTTAGATCTAATATTAGATCGCGCTGCAAATAAAGGAACCGGATCATGGTCGAGTCAGATATCGCTTGGGAATGGTATGGCCACCACCATGATGACCGATGCTGTTTTTGCCAGATACATATCAGCTCAGAAGGACCGCAGGGTTGCAATTTCGAGACAAGTCAAGCGAGATGTCAATATTCAGGATATTGAAGAAAGCATAATAGAAGATACCTATCGATTTGCCAGAATTATCAATCATCAACAAGGCTTTGCTTTGATAAATGAATTGTCAAGCAAAAACGGTTGGGACATTGACCTCTCAGAAATAGCTAGGGTATGGACCAACGGATGCATCATCCGGTCGAGCCTAATGGAAAGATTGATTCCATTATTCAGAGAACAACAAGATCTGTTTGATTCCAAGCATACATTGGAGCAACTTACGCAAGCAGAGGAAGCGGTCTCACTTTATTTGAAATATGTGATAGAGGCCAAAAGCCCATCTCCTGTTGTCTCCTCCGCATATCAATATTGGCTTGGGATTACTGCAGGCAACTTACCCGCTAATCTTTTGCAGGCGCAGCGTGATTTTTTTGGTGCTCATACCTATGAAAGAACGGACTCGAAGCGCGGTGTTTTCTTCCATACGAATTGGTAGGTGATGATTGATTTTTGGTTATTATCATCGGTACTCGTTGGAGTAGCTGTTCTCTTGCTCCTAATTTTGATTGTGCGTTTGCAAGCCTTTATTGCAATGCTTATTTCAAGCATTTTGGTGGGCTTGTTGGCAGGTATGTCTCCTGAGGCACTTATCAAGACGATCCAATCTGGAATGGGTGACACCTTGGGCTATGTCGCGATCGTTGTAGGCCTTGGAGCCATTTTTGGAGCTATTCTGGAGCAGTCAGGTGGTGCACAAGCTATTGCTCAATATCTTCTCAGGAAATTTGGAGAAAAGAATGCCAGCTGGGCCATGGTAGTAGCAGGATTTTTTGTCGCTATTCCTGTGTTCTTCGATGTAGCTTTTATCATTTTAATACCGCTTGTCTATGCACTTCAAAGGCGAACAAAAAAATCTTTACTGTTGTATGCAATTCCACTATTGGCTGGGCTTGCCATAACACACGCATTCATCCCTCCGACTCCAGGACCAATCGCAATTGCTGAAATTTTAAATGCAGATTTAGGCCTAGTTATTCTATTTGGATTTCTGATAGGACTGCCCACAGCCACTGTAAGTGGACCCGTATTTGCAAAATTTATTTCAAGAAAGATTTTTATTGAAGCCCCAAGTAGCGATGTAGATGCAGTTGAAGAATTGGATACTTCGCTCTTACGCAATACTGTTTTGATCGTTGGGTTGCCAATAATGCTGATCGTTCTCAATACCGTTTTAAGCAGCAATCTATTTGGTTCTGAAGGTTCCTTGGTTAGTATTAAAAATTTGGTTCAAATCGTTGGCCATCCCTTTGTTGCGCTGATCATTGCCAATCTACTGGCATTGTACACATTGGGTGTCAAAAGAGGAGTATCTCGAGAGGCGCTGCAGGAGATGAGCACAAAATCACTTGCCCCTGCAGGAACAATCATTTTATTGACAGGAGCAGGTGGTGCTTTCAAGCAAGTTTTAATTGATACAGGAACGGGTGAGATGTTAGCTTCTTGGTTTACGGATAAAGATCTTTCAATCTTTCTTTTTGCCTTTATCGTTGCCGCAATAGTGCGCGTTCTGCAAGGGTCCAGCACGGTTGCGATGATCACAGCTGCAGGGTTGGTTTCTCCACTGATTGGTGCCGATAGTGTAGCATCATTAAAAGCACTTACAGCAATAACCATCGCTTCAGGAGCTTCTATAATGTCTCATGTAAATGATAGCGGATTTTGGTTGGTAAAGCAATACCTCGGCTTGACTGAAAAGCAATCATTTGCCAGTTGGACACTGATGACCACAATCCTTTCATTGGTGAGCTTTGTTTGTGTTTTGATTGTTGCGGCTTTACTAGGATTATAAATAATAGCAGGAAGCCTGAAGAGGCGTGACTTCCTGCCTTTTTATCACCTAACTTCAAATGAAATTTTTTCTCCGGATTCAGCATTAGTGGCTACCCAAAAATTGAATTTACCGGGTTCTAGCATCGATTTTCCATCCTTGTTATAGTAGCCAAGTTTTTCTACTGGCAGTAAGAAGGTTACCGATTTAGACCCACCGGGTTCCAATTCAATCTTGTCAAAACCGACAAGCTCTCTGACAGGTCTTGTGATACTTGCTGAGACATCCTGAAAATAATATTGAACAACCTCAGCGGCTTTGCTATCTCCGGTGTTGGTAATCGTATATTTAACCTCAAGTGCCTCACCTTCTGCGAATTGATCCTGATTTATTGCGATCTCTCCGTACTCAAATTGAGAGTAGGTAAGTCCATATCCGAATGGAAATAATGGAGTATATCCATCATCTAAATAATGAGATTCATTGCCTAATGAACTTTGCCAAGCCTCGATAGGGATATCTTCAATACCAACATAGGAATCTGCAGAGGCTGGTCTGCCTGTGTTCTTATGATTATAAAATATTGGAACTTGACCGACACTTCTTGGCCAGGTCACAGGCAGTCTGCCTGAAGGAGAAGTGGCTCCAGTTAGGATTTCTTCCAATGCAGGGCCTCCCATAGTACCTGGATGCCAGGCCATCAAAATAGCGTCCACATCATTAATAATATTTCCAAGGGTAATAGGCCTACCAGCCATAATCACCAATACCAATGGCTTATTCAACTTGGCTAGTTCGTGTATTAATTCTTCCTGAGCTCCAGGTAGATCAATATTTGCTCGGCTATGGGCTTCTCCAGATAAAATGGCTTCCTCTCCACCAATGAATACGATTATATCTGATTTTTTAGCTGCCAGTAAAGCTTTGTCAAATCCTTTTTTGGATTTGTCTCTGCTGTGTGTCATTCCTTCCGCAAAATTTATTTGACCGGAATATTTTTCTCGCAAAGTTGCAAGTGGAGTTACAGTATGCTCTTTCTCACCATCGAATGTCCAAGTCCCAAGTTGTTCATGTGGAGCATTAGCTAATGGTCCTATTAAGGCGATTTTTTTCTTATCTGGGTTGAGCGGCAATACTTCTTCATTCTTTAAAAGAACCATACTTTCGATTGCTGCTGATTTCGCTGCTTCAAGATGCTCCGGTAAATACGATTTATTTTCTTCATTAAAATGAGGCTCCTCGAATAGGTTCATTCTAAATTTTATTCTTAAGATGTTTCTGACCATCTCATCGAGTTGGTCCATGTCGATAGCTTGCTCTTCAACAAGCATTGCCAGATTTTCTTCATAGGTTTTGCTTGTCATCTCCATGTCAAGTCCTGCCAAACCTGCCTTGAGCGCGGCTTCCTTTTCATCTTCTGCAAAACCATGCGGGATCATCTCGATTACGGAATCCCAATCACTAACCACAAATCCATCAAAATTCCATTGGTCTCTTAGTATTTCTTTGAGCAAAAACTGGTTTCCTGAAGCGGGCACACCATTGAGCTCGTTAAAGCTTGTCATAAAGCTGCCAACTCCCACATCAACAGCTGCTTTGAATGGTGGCAAGTAAACATTATACAAGAGTTCGTCATTGATAATAGCTGTATTGTAATCACGTCCTCCGATTGCCGCACCATATCCTGCAAAGTGCTTTGCGCACGCTACCATAGACGATGGATCGGATAAGTTTTCTCCTTGAAATCCAGTGACAGAAGCTTTGGAAATCTCAGAGGCTA
Source organism: uncultured Roseivirgaceae bacterium (assembly GCA_964634415.1). Taxonomy (GTDB): domain Bacteria; phylum Bacteroidota; class Bacteroidia; order Cytophagales; family Cyclobacteriaceae; genus Ekhidna. Next base: position 7,580 of record CAZWLS010000005.1, read on the forward strand.
AAAATGGATCCTCACCCGGGGATTCTGCAATTCGTCCCCACCTTGGATCTCTAGCGATATCGATCATCGGAGCAAATGTCCAGCGAATACCTTGAGCGGAGGCTTCAATGGAGGCGATTCGAGATCCTTGTTCGACCAGTTCTGAGTTCCAGCTAGCAGCCTGCCCCAGTGGAATTGGGAAAATGGTCTTGAAGCCATGAATCACATCACGTGCGAATATGAGAGGAATTCCATTTGGACTTTCTTCGATGGCTATGGTTTGAAGTTCTTTGATATGAGTCGGGTTCATCACATTTAGCATGGCGCCAATCTCACCATTTCGTACTTGCTCTTTAATCTCTTCGGATAAACCACTACCTCTCGATGAAGTCCCTCGCAAAGCAGTTTGACCAATTTTTTCTTCTAGAGACATTTTATTCAACACGCTATCTACTTTTCGCTCTATGCTTGATGTTGACGTTTCCTGTGGTTCAGAGCAGGATAATAATAGCAATGCAAATGCTGTTGTGATAAATTGATACTTCATATTTCTGTGCATAATTGGTAAAGCAATAGTAAAAAATGCGCCAACTAATAAGATGGACAAAGGGTTCAAAGTAGATGGGTATTTGATCTAAAGAGGAAAAACGGTCACATTGTTATATTTATGATGGTTATCCTTGTGAAGATCAAGATTTAATAAATGGCTCGAGAGTTGAGTCCATAAACCCAACGAAATGAAAAAGAACAACCTTATCCTGATTACAATAATTGCTTCTCTTGGAGGACTTTTGTTTGGCTATGATACTGGCGTTATCAACGGCACTCAATTTTACTTTAGTAAGTACTTTGAGCTAACCGATGGAATGAAGGGTGATATCGTTAGTAGTGCACTTTATGGCTGCGTTATAGGAGCCGTATTTTCAGGGTTTATAAGTGAATGGATTGGAAGGAAAAAATCTTTAATTATATCTGCAGTTTTGTTCACCATTTCGGCTTGGGGTTCTGGACTTCCTTCCTTCCTACCAGAAAGTTTGAATCTGCTCATTTTCTTTCGATTGATTGGAGGTATAGGGATTGGGGTAGCATCGATGAATGCACCAATGTACATTGCTGAAATCTCTCCTAGTGCTAAGCGAGGTAAAATGGTGACTTTCTATCAGATGGCAATAGTCACCGGTTTTTTTGTGGTCTTCTTAGCCACGTACATGATTGGGAATTCTGGTGATCTGGAATACCGCATTGCCAATGGTTGGAGAGACATGTTCTGGTCAGAGTTAATTCCTTGTGGGCTATTTCTAGTCTTATTGTTCTTTGTTCCCAAAAGTCCAAGATGGTTGGTACTTAAAGGCAGAAATGAGGAGGCAAAGGAGCTATTAGAAAAAATGCATGGGTCAGAAGTAGCAGCATCAGAATTTGATCAAATATCAGAGTCCATTGAGAAAAGCGATACCTCATCGATGGCTAGTATTACTAAAAAACCATTTTTACTCATCGTCCTAGTTGGAACAGCACTCTCGGTGCTTCAGCAGTTTACAGGGATCAATGCGGTACTGTATTATGGAGCAGACATTTTCGAGAAAGCCCTTGGATTCGGTGAGGAAGACATCTTAGCACAACAGATTTTACTTGCGGGTGTCAACTTTGGATTTACCTTCCTAGCCATGTTCACAGTGGACAAATGGGGGAGAAAACCATTAATAATAGTTGGCTCGCTGGGCATGATTTTAGGATTCGGCTTACTCAGTATTACACTTATGACCGAATCAGTTGGAGTTCTTTCATTGTTGGGAATCTTGATATTCATTGGCTCATTTGCAATGTCTATGGGACCGGTGGTTTGGGTTCTTTTATCAGAGATGTTTCCAAACAAAATACGAGGCATAGCCATGTCAATCGCTGTGGCAGCACAATGGCTTTTCAATGGCTTTGTGGCTCAAACATTTCCTCGTGTGATGGGTAGCGAAGTAAATAACGCCGCACCTTGGAACGGGTCTTTGCCTTATTTCATTTTTATGGCATTCATAGCATTCACCATTTTTCTTACGGTAAAGTTTATTCCTGAGACCAAAGGAAAATCCTTGGAAGAATTGGAGAGTGTTTGGGAATCTTAATAGTTCACGTGCCGATCGATCACCTCTTGGTGAATATCAGCAATCGTCACTAGAATGGCGGTTTCTTCCACATCTCCAAAATCCGGATTTTTGGCGGTTCCAAACGTCATCATTGTCGACGAAAGGCTCATGTAGATGTTGATAAGAGGAGGTACAAATTCTCCTCTCTCCTTGAGTAACTTATGTAAGAGCTTAAATCCCTCTTGATAATCCATGCCTGATGTAAACTGCTCATTAAAGATTGATGAGTCGAAACCTGAATAAAGTTCCTCCTTAGGCTGGCATAAGTTCAATTTGTTTGGGAAATAGTGTTGCATGAAAGAAAGCAGGATATCGCGAGCTTCAGAGTTGTAGCTGGTATACATCGTTACTTTACCAAAGAAGTACTTTATTTCAGGAAACTGTGTAGTCAAACACCCGAGGCCATCCCAAATATTCATCAAAGCGAAAAGCCCTTTTCGAGGATTAATAGATGGCTGATAGTTAGGTTGTACCCATGACCTTCCAAGCTCTATCGAGTAAGGAAGGAACTCATCCTTCATCTGATCTGAAAAATTGAAGTAATGCGCTGTGGATAGTTCGAATTCGCCGGTTTCAGGATCTTTAGCTCTTTCTCCTGTAATGAACCGATACCCTCCTATGATCTCTCGATCTTCAGGACTGTATACTACAAGCTGTTCATAGCATCTTTCGCACGTATCTGCTTCATCAATATCTACTTCTTCACCTGTGCCACCGCCGGCATAGCGAAACGAAACCTCTCTCAGCCTTCCTATTTCGCGCATGGTATTAGGAGAGTTGTGATGATTTACAATATAGATCTTGTTATTCCCCTTGTTAGTATCGCGAACAAAACGATCATCATTGAGCTCTTGCTCTATTAAGTCTCGATCAATTGGAGGTATTATTTCTCGTTGTTCACTCATCTATGCTTGTGCCTTCTTCAATTTATATACTTCTTCTTTCGTCCATTGCGCCCATTCAAAATCAGTCTTCTCCTTAGAGAATGTCTCAGACGAGATTGGAGCGCCAACGACTATGTCAATTTCCTTGTCTTGTTGTTTGAATAGTTCATCGGCAAGAAGAAACATTTCTATGTTCAATTTAATGCCTAAAAATTTTCTGATGCGAGCCAGGCGATAGAATCGCTTGGTAAGCCTACCATCAATATGAACAGGAATTACCGGTTTGCCATATTTTTTTGCCTTGGTTACGAATGTTTTTTTCCATTCCAGATCCATTACTTCGCCATTGATTTCACGACTTACCAATCCGGCTGGAAAAAGAAAAGTAGCTGTTCCTGAAGCAAATTGCTCTTCTACTTTTTGTAGCGATTGTGAGGCATTTCGACCAAGCTTATTAACCCCTACAAACTTCTCTTTAAGGTTAGTAACTGCCATAAGCAGATCGTTGACGATAAAACTAATATCGGGTCTTACATCTTTCAACAAGTATATGATGGTTATCGCATCCATACCTCCAAATGGATGATTGGCAACAAATATGCAGCTTTCTGGCGCTTGAGGAATGTTCTCGACTCCCTTTATATCAAGCTGTAAGTTCAGCTCTTTCACTGCATTTTCGCAAAATTGAAACGCATCCGAATTTTCATTCCTATGCATGAAATCATTGATTCGATCTTGGTGTATGATTCGCTCTACCCAACGGATAATAAATCCAGGAAGCCACTTCAAAAGAGTTGGGTTTTTATCGGCGATTAGCCTGCGAACTTCTATAAACTTCTTCATTGCCAAAAGCAATGATAAAATGGTTTCTGGGTTTGGGCAAGAAGAATATCAATCGTAATATTGCGATAATGAAAAAATACATTGCAGAGCTCATCGGAACTTTTGCACTAGTACTTGTTGGTGCTGGTTCGATTGCAATTGCATTGCCACATTTGTGGATATCTGTTGCATTTGGATTAATAGTGACCTTGATGATTTTGTGTTTTGGAAATATTTCCGGAGCACATATCAATCCTGCGGTTAGTATTGGATTCTACTTGCTAGAGAAGGATCGTAAAGCACTGCTATTCATTCCTTTTCAATTAATAGGAGGTTTATTGGCAGGACTTTTATTGTTCGTTTGCCTGCCGGAGAATATAACATATGGAGAGACTATGCCTACTTGTGGAATATGGCAAACGTTCATGATAGAAGTGTTCATCACTTTTATTTTGATGCTTTCGATATTGCTCGTAATCCAAACCAATAATCTAAAAGTTATTGCTGTAGTCGTCGGATTGGTAGTCTTTCTAGCGGCATATTTTGCAGGTCCGTTTACTGGCGCTTCCATGAACCCAGCACGATCATTTGGCCCGGCAGTAGCTTCAGGTACTATTAATTTTTTCTGGATTTATCTTATCGCTCCAGTTTTAGGAGCCATCATTTCAGTCCCTTTTTTCAATATATTTAAGAAAAAAACAACCAAATAATTTTATCATCGTAATATTACGATATATGGGAATTAGTAAAACAGATTTATTCACGGAAAAGCAAAATGAACTGGCTCTTGTAGCAAAGGCTTTTGCACATCCAGCTAGAGTCGCAATCATTGAATATTTGATTAAAGCGAATCAATGCATCAACAGTGATCTGGTAGAAGAGTTGGGTTTGGCCCAAGCAACAATTTCTCAGCACCTGAAAGAATTGAAGACGGTAGGGATCATTCAAGGGACGGTAGAAGGGACGTCAATGTGCTATTGTATCAATGCGGAAGTATGGAATGGGGTTAAGAATAGGTTGCAAGGCTTGCTTGACAGCTATGCCCCTCCAGCCTGTTGCTAAAAAAATTTAACCAAATTCATCGTAATAATACGATATAACGATAATAACTAAATACAATAATTATGGAACAATTTAAATTTCATGTTGGTCTGAATGTGTCAGACATAGATCAGACAACCAGTTTTTACAAAAGACTTTTTGGGCAGGAGCCTGTCAAAGTTGAAAGCGGCTACAGCAAGTTTGAATTAGATAATCCCGGACTTGTCATCTCATTTATCGAGTCAAAAAATCCAAGTCCCTCTTTTGGTCATATGGGGATAAGAGTAAATACGCAGGAAGAATTAACTGAAAAGAAGAACGAACTTGAGGACTTAATGAAAATAGAGCTTGAAGAAAAAAATACCTCGTGCTGCTTTGCTGTACAGGATAAATTCTGGGTTAAAGATCCGGATGGCTATGAATGGGAAGTATACCATTTTCTCAAAGATGACGACAAGATGGGAGGAAGACAATCAATCTCTGAAGACAACAAAGAACTTGTAGGATGTTGCTAATTTCGAGGGCCGAAAGGCCCTTTTTGCTATGAATAAAGAAATCAAAAAATACATTGATCAGCTGGATTATCAAATTGATGATTCAAGAAAGGAAGTACTTGATGTGCTTGCCAACTACATCAAATCAAATGATCACGCTAAGCTCAACTTTATCTGCACGCACAACTCGAGAAGGAGTCATTTGAGCCAAATTTGGGCCCAAGTAATGGGTAACTATCACGGGATCAGTCTTTCAACATATTCAGGAGGAACCGAGGCTACTGCTTTCCATCCAAATGCTGTTGCTGCATTAACACGCGCAGGATTTAATATATCAAATGATGGTGGTGAAAATCCGAGATACAAAGTATCCTATTCTGATCAGGAAGAACCTATGATTTGCTTCTCAAAAACATACGACGATTCGTTCAATCCTCAATCAGATTTTGCTGCAGTGATGACGTGTTCAGATGCGGATGAAGGGTGTCCTTTTGTGCCTGGAGCAAAAGCAAGAATTAAACTATTGTATGAGGATCCGAAGGTGGCTGACGGCACACCGGAAGAAGCAAATAAATACGATGAGAGATGTGCGCAAATCGCGGCAGAAATGCAGTATATATTTTCTTCAATAAAGTGACTTAAAAGAGAATTTATTTTGACTTGGTATTGTTTATAGATAAACGAATTTGATATGCCAATTCCTGCTCATCTTTCTCCTGCAATACCTGAATCAGATCTTCCACGAATAGTTATAGTTGGAGGTGGTTTTGGGGGCCTCAATCTTGCGAAATCATTGAAGCATGTAAAGGCGCAAGTTGTACTTCTAGACAAGAACAACTTTCATACATTTCAGCCATTGCTCTATCAAGTGGCAACAGCTGGGTTAGAACCTGATTCCATAGCAGGACCACTCAGAAAGTCGTTCGAGGGAAATCCAAACTACTATTTCAGGATGGTAAAAGTCACCGGGGTAGATCCAAAAAAGAATGAAGTAATTACCAGTATTGGAAACTTAACTTATGACTATCTGGTACTCGCTAATGGTTCAGTTACAAACTACTTCAATAAGAAAGACTTTAGGCCTAAAGTGCTACCTCTGAAACGCATCGTTCATGCCTTAGATGTGAGAAGCCACATCTTGCAAAATTTTGAACAAGCGGTGATGACAAAGGACGAAAAAGAGTTGGAAAAGATGATGAACATTGTGGTAGTTGGTGGTGGACCTACAGGTGTGGAGGTAAGCGGTGCTTTGGCAGAGCTTAAGCGTTACATACTTCCAAAGGATTATCCCGATCTTGATTTTTCCAAAATGAAGATTCACCTGATCGAAGGATCTGAAAGACTGCTAAATGGGATGAGTGATTTTGCTGGGAAAGAGGCGCTTAGCTACATCCAGAAAATGGGCATTGATGTACAGCTAAACACTTTTGTGGAAGACTATGATGGGGATACGGTAACCTTGAATAGTGGAACAATTGAAACTGCAACTGTGGTGTGGTCTGCCGGCGTTAGAGGAAATGTAGTTGATGGACTTGACGAATCTTCTGTAGAAAGGAGTCGAATTTTAGTTGATGAATTCAACAAAGTGAAAGGCACGGATAATGTATTTGCTGTTGGAGATGTAGCGATGATGCAGACGGATAAATTTCCGAATGGACATCCAATGGTTGCGCCTGTAGCAATGCAGCAAGGAAGGCATCTTGCCAAGAACTTGAAGAACCTGATAAATGGTCAAAGCCCGCAGGAATTTAAATACTTCGATAAGGGATCTATGGCTACGATTGGAAAGAATAAAGCCGTTGTAGATATGCCCAACGGAATGAAGTTTAAAGGTTTCTTTGCCTGGATTATCTGGATGTTTGTTCACATCATGTATTTGATTGGCTTTAGAAATAAGTTAATCACTCTTAACAACTGGATTTGGAGCTATTTGACCTACGACAAAGGAACAAGATTGATCATCAGGACTTTCAACCGAAAGTTTATTCGCAGGCCGAGTGTACGTTAACAAGATTTAACACCGAAAATCCTTCGTTTTTTCCTTACTTCAAATGGTTCTTTAATATTTGAACTCAAATCATATTTTTGCAGGCTAAAGTCAAAGTGAACAATGGAAGAGCAAGTACTAGATAAAGATCTTCAAAAGGAACATCAGCAAAAGATCCATAAAGTAATTTCCGAAGTAGGGAAAGTGGTTATCGGCCAGGAATACATGGTCAATCGCCTATTGGTAGGTTTATTTACTCAGGGACATATTCTTTTAGAGGGAGTTCCTGGTCTTGCTAAGACGCTTACAGTAAATGCACTAGCGGATGTATTGAAATTAGATTTTCAAAGAATCCAGTTTACACCAGACTTGCTACCGGCAGATTTAGTAGGTACGATGATCTACAATCAGCAGAAGGCTGAGTTCGAAGTAAAGAAAGGTCCAATCTTCGCCAATTTGATATTGGCAGATGAGGTTAACCGATCTCCTGCTAAGGTTCAATCTGCATTGCTTGAAGCCATGCAGGAAAAGACAGTGTCTATCGGTGAGACGACTTATAAACTAGATAGGCCATTTCTGGTAATGGCTACACAAAACCCAATCGATCAGGAGGGAACCTATCCATTGCCGGAGGCACAAGTAGATAGATTCATGCTCAAGATTCATGTTGATTACTTGAGCAAAGAAGACGAGATGGAAGTGATGAGACGTATCTCTAACTTAAGTTTCAGTCCGCAATTGGAAACCGTACTCACGAAAGAAGATATTTTCTCTATCAGAAATGAAATCAATCAAGTGACCGTTTCTGAATCCATTGAGAAATACATTATCGAATTGGTGTTTGCTACGAGAAACCCATTAGAGTACAAACTGAATGAAGAAGCGCAGTACATCCAATTTGGTGCTTCACCAAGAGCATCCATCAACCTGAATTTGGCTGCGAAGGCGATGGCTTTCTTCAACCAAAGAGATTATGTGTTGCCAGAAGATGTTAAAGAAATCGCTGATGATGTCCTCAATCACAGGATTCTCTTAAACTATGAAGCGGAGGCTGACGAAGTAACCACACATGACATTATTAAGTCAATATTGTCGAAGGTTAACATCAGCCAGTAAATAGTAGAATATTAAGTTTTAATGCCCGTTAGACGATGTCTGATGGGCTTTTTTTATTCAGCACTCCATTCTCTTAACACTGTCTTAATATTCCTAATATCAGTTTAACAGATTGGGATATTCTTTTAACTCTTTCATAACAGCTAAGCCGACCACAGGTAATATCTGAATTTCATTTTTGCGGTACAAATTGATCTATCTAACAATATTTAAATCGCAAAACGAAATGAAAAGAATATTTGCAATAGCAACATTGATCACAGGAACCCTAATGATGGTTTCTTGTAGCGATGATGATACTTCTAATCCAGGACCAACTGATACAGAGCTTCAAGAAGCAGCTATCCAAGCTGTTGCTGATGCAGTAGGTTCAGAAGTTTCAACAGACGCAAATGCTGCTGGAATCGACCCAACAGATTCTAATTTCGATTGGACACTTACTAATGGAGGCGGAAGAATTTCTCAAAATGAAGTTCCTGATACTCTTTATTACGAAGACAACATTACTGAGGATGCTACGTGGGCCGCTGATGTAGTTCACCAACTGGATGGAAGAATCACTGTACTTGATGGTGTAACTCTTACTATTGAGGCTGGCGCAGTAATCACTGGTAACGAAGATCTAGAAGGTGTTAATGCTGCTGTGTTAATGGTTGCAAGAGGTGGTACACTTAATGCAATCGGGACAGCTGCTGAGCCAATCATCATGACTACTACTGGTGATGATGGAACTTTAAATGCAAACGATAAAGGAATGTGGGGAGGCTTAGTGCTTCTTGGTTACGCACCAGTTTCTGATGATCCAGTTCCAGCTCAAATCGAAGGTGTACCTGCAAATGATACTAATGGACTTTACGGTGGTGACGATGCAACTGATAATTCAGGAACAATACGTTACGTATCTATCAGACATGGTGGTGCTATCATCGATGCTGCTGCTGGTGATGAAATCAACGGTTTCACGCTTGGTGGTGTAGGTTCTGGAACTACTATTGATCACATCGAAATCTACGCAAACAGCGATGATGGAATCGAATTCTTCGGAGGAAACGTTGACGTTGACTACTTAGTAGTGACTCAAGTAGGTGATGACGCGATCGATATCGACCAGTCTTACTCTGGTGAAGTTTCTAACTATTTGGTTACTGTTGACGATAACTCTGATGAAGGTCTTGAAATTGACGGTAGAGAGGCTGACCTTCTTGGAGGAACTGCTGATAATTTCACTTTAACAAATGGAACTATCCAAGCTGAAGGTGGTGCATCTATCACTTGCGATTTCAAATCTAAAGCGAGAGGTACTGTTAGCAATCTGAATGCAAATGGAGGTACAGTGAAGTTATCTGCTGCTTTTGATACAGAAACACTTACTTCTGAGGAAGATGCAGCACAAAATGTTATCGATGGCAACCTTGTATTTGAGATGGTAAATGCTGCTTTCTCTGTATACACTGACGATTTCGAATAAAAATATTTGAATACATAAACATTACATATTTGAATATGAGCACCTTGATTAAGTCAAGGTGCTTTTCCTTTTTTAAAACAAAAGATTACATATAAAGGGATCAATTTAATTTTTTTGAAATGAAGAAAACAACGCTTTTTACTTGTCTGCTATTATTTGCAGGGCTATTCTCATTCGCTCAAGATGGATTCTTAAGAGGGAAGATAATAGATGAAACGACTGGAGAGGCTTTATTTGGAGCAACAGTAGTTAAGCAAGGTACCACTATTGGAGCGGTTGCCGATTTTGATGGTAACTATTCTTTATCGCTGCCTGGGGGTACTCATACCATAGTTTTTCAATCAATTGGTTTTCAAAATATTGTGATCCCAGATGTATCGATCGAAGCAGGGGAGGCTACAATACTTGAAGTGGTAATGAAGGAGGATGTACAACAGCTTGGAGAGGTTGTCGTGACTGCCCAGGTTGTAAGAGATAATGAAGTTGGGGTAATGCTAGTTCAGAAAAAATCAATCAATACTTTGGATGGAATTTCTTCTGCGACGTTCAAAAAAATTGGAGATAGTGATCTATCTGGGGCAATGAAGAGAGTAACAGGTGTGTCAGTTCAGGGAGACAAGTACGTTTATGTTAGAGGTCTTGGAGACAGATATACAAAGACATCACTTAATGGAATGGTAATTCCTGGTTTAGATCCAGATCGGAACGATGTTCAAATCGACATTTTCCCAACAGGAATCCTTGAGAATGTTCTAGTTTACAAGACGTTTACACCTGATTTGACTGGCTCTTTTACTGGAGGTCTAATAGATATCCAAACAAAAAGCTTTCCTGATGAAAAATCGTCATCAGTTTCATTTAGCGTTGGGTTTAATCCAGATATGCACTTTAATAGCAACTATATAAGCTATAAAGGATCATCTACTGATTTCCTGGGGTTTGATAACGGTCAAAGGGAACTACCAGTATCATCTGACATTGTACGACTACCTGAGGATAACGAAACATCTAGTTTATTTGATCCTACGTTGGCTGGAACAAGAAATACCAGCTTCATGAATACCAGCTTTTCATTCACACACCGCAATCAGATTGTTGGTAAGAAATTCACATGGGGCTACAATGCACTATTTACTTACAGAAACAGAATCAGCTATTTTGAAGGGTTTGAAAGAAGAAGATATGAAAGAGAAGACACTGGAGGAGGAATTAGATTAATTAGAGATTTTACCGCAGTTGGGGATTTGGGGACTAATGAAACTTTATGGAGTGGATTGGTTTCATTAGCTGCGAAAACTGATAAGTCAACCATTGGAACCAACATTCTTCATATCCAGAATGGTCAAAGTTCAGCATTGGATCGAACAAGAGATAATAGCTCTTTGAATAATCCAACGTTCTTGTACAACGATATTTTGACGTATGCGCAGCGCCAAATGACCAATAATATCTTGTTTGGAAAGCATCAATTAAACGATAAATGGAAACTTGAGTGGACGAATTCCATCATTTTTTCAAGACAATATGAACCAGATTACCGAGAAACTTCAATTAATGAAGATGATGGTCAATTAGGTTTTAGAAATGGCGGACTTATCAATCGTTTTTGGAGAGAACTGTCTGAAGTTAATGAAAGCTTCAAGTTAGACTTAGAATACAAACTGAATAAGAGTAATAAACTAAAATTTGGAGGAGCCTATACTTACAGAGATCGAGAATTTGATGTATTCAACTATTCATACAGCAACCTATTGACTAGCAATGTGAATAGTACTGATCCAAATGATTTATTACCTCAGTTTATCATAAGCGATGAAAATCCACAAGGTTTAACAATTCAGAATTCATCTGATCCTTTAAACTCTTACAACGGAAAACTCAATCTAGCTGCTGGGTATGTTATGAATGAGATGGAAATAACTGATAAACTAAAATCAATATATGGATTAAGAATTGAGTCAGTTAATATGTTTTATACTGGGGTTATTGAATTAGATGATGAGGAGGGATCTCAAGTTGCTGTTGAAGATCAGAAAACATTAAGTGAAACGAACCTTTTACCGTCGATCAATTTCATTTACAACTTAAATGATGAAATGAACTTAAGAGCATCATTTAATAAAACGTTGGCTCGTCCATCATTCAAGGAAAAGTCCGAAGCGTTTATCGCTGATCCGATTACTGGAATTTTCTTCATCGGTAATATTGATACGAAGCAAGCAGAAATATTAAACTATGATTTAAGATGGGAATATTTCTTCACTCCTGGCGAAATGGCATCATTATCATTCTTCTATAAAGATTTCACAAATCACATTGCTATTGTAGCATTTGAAGTAGCACCAAACCAGGTGACTCCTAGAAATGTAGGGTCGGCTAAAGCTTACGGAACGGAATTCGAATTCAGAAAAAGGCTTGATTTCATTAACGATAGGTTCAGCAACTTAATGGTTGGAGGTAATTATACTTACACCATTTCACGTGTAGATAGAAGGACTGTTATAGTTAGTGAAACTGGTGAAAATGAATATCAAAGTGAACTAGATTTGAAAGGCTCTGATGTTGATAGATTTAGAAACATGAGTTTGCAAGCACCATTCTCTATCAATACTTTCTTAAACTATGAAATGCCGAGTCAAAGAATATCCGCTAATTTATCTTACAATGTTCAAGGAGAAACTTTGACATTTGTTAGTGCTTCTGCTGTGCCAGAAGTTTATACAAAACCATTCCATTCATTAAATCTGAAAGTATCAAAGAATATTACTGATAAGTCGATTATCAGTCTTAGAGCAACTAATATTCTTGATGATGACACAAAACTTGTTTACAAGCTAGATGGTCAGGAAGAATTATTTTCCAGACAAAAGCCGGGTAGACTTTTTACCCTCAAATACACATATAATTTTTAAGATTTAGAGTTATCGATAAATAGAAAAGTAAGCCCTTAGCGGGGCTTATTTTTTTGCACTAGCTTTTTTCAATTTGCTTGATCTGCTCTTTAAGACTGAGATTAGCTTCTTCCAACTCTTTGATTTGGCCTAGATACTTCTGACGCTCACTTTCGATGACAGTGTCCCTGTAAGCAGAACTGAGCTTGTCTGATTCTGATTGATTAGAGGCGATTTGTTTTAGTAAATCGTTGATGTAGAATTCCTTCTTAAAATCCAGCAGCATAGAAAGCGCCTGATCTTTGTATTTTTCGTTTTCCAGACCAAGAAAAAAGTCTGTACCACCTTGGCCATCACTCGATTGAGTAAATATCTCTAAGTCTACATTTCCGTCCGTATTGCTAGATGGAACAGTCACCTTGTAATAGGTTTTCATATTCAATGGGTTAGCAAATTCCCTTGCATATTTCCACCAGCCTTTCCGAACGTCCTCCCATGCAAAATCAAAATTTGTTCTATATCCCGTTAATGACTTACCTTCCAAACTCAACTGAGCAGAAGTCGCCTCGACAGAATACTTTTTCTGAGCAAAAAGTGATGTGATAACGAACAAAAGAACGTATCCAAGAGTATGTTTATAAACGAATTTTCTCATGTCTTCAACAAATCTAAACGACCCAATCAAAACAGTACTAATTACCGGTGGAACAGGCCTTGTAGGAACACAGCTTAGTGCACTCCTGACCGATAATGGGTATAAGGTTACACACCTCTCTCGCAACCCAACGCAAAAACATTACCAGTCATTTTATTGGGACGTAAAAAAAGGTGAAATAGACGACGAAGCAATTACTTCTGCAGATGTAATTATTCATCTTGCAGGCGCTGGCGTTGCAGACAAACGATGGTCAAAAGAATGGAAAAAAGAAATTTATGACAGTAGAATAGATTCTACGAGGCTACTAAAAGAAAAAGTAGAAAAGCTAAATCCTAAATTAAGTCACTTCATCTCAGCATCTGCAATAGGGTATTATGGTTGGGATACCGGTGATAAATGGTTGGGCGAGAATACTTCCAAAGGGCCTGGATATCTTGCTGATGTAGTCAATGATTGGGAAAAGGAAGTTGATGCGTTCAACGAATTGAAAATTAAAGCGGCAAAAGTTAGAGTTGGTATTGTACTGAGCAGTGATGGAGGTGCGCTAGTTGAACTGATGAAGCCAATCAAGTTTGGTTTTGGTGCAGCTTTATCACCTGGGAGCCAATATATGAGTTGGATTCACACTTCAGATTTGTGTTCAATTTTTTCGCACATACTCGAAAATTCTTTGGAAGGGACCTATAATGGTGTTGCGCCAACTCCTCATACAAATTTAGAATTCACTAAGCACGTAGCTTCATCATTGAAAAAGCCACTTTGGCTGCCGAATGTTCCTAAATTCGCACTTAGATTGATTGTGGGAGAAATGGCGGATATATTAGTGGGCGGTAATCGTGTGTCTAGTAAGAAAATTGAAGACACAGGATTTAATTTTCAATTTGCGACGTTAGAAGATTCGCTTAAAGATTTACTACACTGACATGGAAGAAAAGAAGAAGATAAGCAAAGAAGAGGAAGCTAGAATCCTTGAAGCATTCAAGGAAAAAAATTGGAATGAAATCAAGAGTGCAGACTCTTGGGTTATTTTTAAAGTGATGGGCGAGTTCGTTCAGGGATTTGAAAAGATGGCCAAAATTGGTCCTTGTGTTTCAATCTTCGGATCGGCAAGAACAAAGCCGGACAATAAATACTATAAAATGGCCGAGGAAATCGCGGCAAAAGTAGTACGCCATGGATACGGAGTTATTACAGGAGGTGGACCAGGTATCATGGAAGCAGGAAATAAAGGAGCTAACGCACAAGGTGGAAAATCTGTGGGATTAAATATTGACCTGCCTTTCGAGCAAAGCAACAACATTTATATAGACATTGACAAGAGCATAGACTTTGATTATTTCTTTGTGCGCAAGGTCATGTTTGTAAAATATTCACAAGGGTTTATTGTTCTGCCAGGCGGATTCGGTACAATGGATGAACTTTTTGAGGCATTAACCCTGATTCAAACAAAGAAAATTGGAAGATTCCCGATTGTCTTAGTCGGTAGAGAATATTGGACTGGATTAGTCGACTGGTTAAAACAAGTGATGCTAGATATGGAAGGAAATATTAGCACCACTGATCTCGACCTTTTCAATGTTGTGGATACAGCAGAAGAAGCAGTTGGAGTAATCGATGACTTCTACAGCAAATACAACTTAAGTCCAAACTTCTAATAGCCATAAATTGAAGAAGAGAGAGGAAGTGATAGAGATTATTGGGGCACGCGAACACAATCTTAAAAACATTGATGTTACGCTGCCGCGCAATAAGTTGATTGTAATCACCGGCATAAGTGGGAGTGGCAAATCTTCCCTTGCTTTCGATACTATGCGGAAGGCCAGCGTCGATATATGGAAAGCTTCAGCGCATATGCTCGAGCATTCATCGGCGACATGGAAAGGCCGGATGTCGACAAAATCGATGGTCTGAGCCCAGTGATTTCTATCGAACAAAAAACCACTTCTCGTAATCCTAGATCCACCGTAGGTACTGTCACAGAAATCTATGACTTCTTTAGACTGCTATACGCGAGGGCAGGCGAAGCATATTCATATCTTTCTGGCAAAAAAATGACACGTCAATCTGAGGATCAAATTATAGATATGATCCTCAAAAATTATGATGGTCAAAAAGCAGTATTGTTGGCTCCTGTTGTAAAAGGAAGAAAAGGTCATTACAGAGAACTTTTCGTTCAAATACGCAAGTTAGGATTTACGAAGGTTCGGGTGAACGGAGAGATTCAAGATCTGGTACCTAAAATGCAGGTGGATAGGTACAAGACTCACGACATTGAAATTGTAACCGATCGAATCAAGGTTTCAGAGAAAGATAAAAAGCGGATAAGAGAGTCCATGAATACTTCATTGCGTCACGGTGATGGAGTAATGATGATTCAGAAAGAAGATGGAGAAATTGCTCATTTCTCCAAAAATTTAATGGATCCAGAAACGGGCTTAGCTTATGATGAGCCGGCTCCAAATACGTTTTCTTTTAATTCCCCATATGGTGCTTGTCCAGAGTGCAATGGGTTAGGAGTGATAGAAGAAATTTCAAAAGAATCTGTCATTCCGGATAGTTCTTTAAGTATAAGTCGAGGGGGAATAGCTCCACTTGGTGAGTATAGGGATATCTGGATCTTTAAAAAGATTGAGGCTATCCTAAAAAGAAATAAGGTAAATCTATCTACACCGATCAATAAGATTCCCGAAGAAGTGATAGACATATTGCTTTATGGTGATAGTGTACCTGTAGCAGTAAGTTCGGTGAAGTATCCGGGCACAGATTGGAATACCAAGTTCGAGGGGATTATCAACTTTTTGGAAAAGCAAAAGGATGGTGGCTCTGAAAAAATTCAGGCCTGGGTGAAAGAATTTACAGATTCAAAACTATGTCCGAGTTGTGAGGGATTCAGGCTTAAAAAGGAGGCCCTTCACTACAAAATTGCTGATAAGCATATTGGGCAACTTGGCGAAATGGACATCAACACGCTAGGTGATTGGATGGTAAACATTGAAGAGAAGCTTGATGAAAGACAAAAAGTAATCGCAACGGAAATTTTAAAGGAACTAAGAAAGCGAATTGGCTTTCTTTTGGACGTGGGACTCGATTACCTGAGTCTAAATCGTCCATTAAAAACACTTTCCGGCGGTGAAGCTCAAAGAATTCGACTTGCAACTCAGATTGGTACGCAGCTAGTCAATGTCCTTTATATTCTGGATGAGCCAAGTATAGGATTACATCAAAGAGACAACGTTAAGCTTATTCAAGCTTTGAAAGATCTGAGAGATTTAGGCAATACGGTTATCGTTGTTGAGCACGACAAAGACATGATGCTCGAGGCCGACGAAGTTGTTGATATTGGTCCAGGCGCTGGAATTCATGGGGGTCAAATAGTAGCAAAAGGTAATCCTCAAGAATTTGTAAAGCTTGGAAGTTCGACAGCAGATTACTTGAATGGTAAGCGTCAAATTGAGGTGCCTGCGGAGAGGAGATCAACAAATGGCAAATGGCTTGAACTTTATGGTGCCTCTGGTCACAACCTTAAAAATGTTGACTTAAAGATTCCACTTGGCAACTTGATTCTAGTTACAGGAGTATCTGGTAGTGGGAAGTCAACGCTGATCCATGAGACACTTTATCCAATCATAAGAAAGCATCTTTACAAAAGCCGACAAGAGCCTCTTCCATACAAAGATGTTAAAGGGGTCGATTATTTTGATAAAATCATTGAAGTAGATCAATCTCCAATCGGTCGTACGCCGAGATCCAATCCAGCAACGTATACCGGTGTTTTTTCTGAGATACGTAGCCTTTTTGCTCAACTTCCTGAGGCAAAGATTAGGGGTTATAAACCTGGTCGATTCTCATTCAACGTCAAAGGAGGAAGATGTGAAACATGTGGAGGAGGAGGTATGCGTCTCATAGAAATGGATTTCCTCCCAGATGTTCATGTGCCATGCGAAACATGTAAAGGGAAACGCTATAATCGAGAAACACTCGAAGTTAGATTTAAAGGAAAATCGATATCGGATGTTTTAGATATGACTGTAGCACAGTCGGTTGATTTCTTTGAAAATCAGCCAAGAATTGTAAGAAAGCTAAAGACTTTAAATGAAGTTGGACTAGGATATATATCCCTTGGCCAGCATGCAACCACACTATCAGGTGGAGAAGCGCAACGAGTAAAGTTGGCTACAGAATTGTCAAAAAAAGATACCGGAAAGACATTTTATATTTTGGATGAACCAACTACTGGCTTACATTTTCAAGATATCGAACACCTGCTCGATGTGATTCAAAAACTAGTAGAAAAAGGGAATACGGTACTCATTATAGAACACAATATGGATGTGATAAAAGTAGCAGACCATATTATCGATCTAGGACCGGAGGGTGGTTATGCCGGTGGGCAAATTATTGCACAGGGCACTCCGGAAGAGATCGCTAAGGTGAAAGAAAGTTATACTGCCAAGTTTTTGAGAGAAGAGCTTAATTAACAACTGCTTCGATATATTCAGAATCTCCGAAGTAGTAATAATCTCCTTGAAAATCGAAAGCAAAATCACTTTCTTCAAGTATCATATTATCTAAAACTGAGATTTCATTATTAGCAACCTTATTTAAGGGTATTTCTCTCACTAAATCACCTTCGTAATTGTAAATTTTTACCATTTTTTCGAAGACCAATTCAGCGTCTAATTGCATGTACAATCCTTGATTGGCATGCGCTGGGGCTTCAGCTGTTCCAGCAAATGCGGAAACTGTAAGAGCCAGTAGCAATAGTAGTGATTTCATTAATTTGTCCTTTAAAAATTGAGTTTAGTCCTGTTTAAGCATACGACGAATAACTGCCTGGGTTTGTTAATTATCATTAATAATGGCGAACGGTAGGGTTAACGTTATGTTAAACCACTTATCAATTATTGCTCTCTTCTATGAAAATCTCGAGACAGATATCCCAACACCTTTGTTAGATTTAGCTCAATGACGAAAGCCCGATTATATTGGTTGTGTCAAATTCTTGGCTGGGGATCCTATGGATTCATGCAAGTATTTTTCTATTCAATGGCTGAGCGCTTTGACCTCATTCAGGCTGTCGGAATCTTATATCAGGTTATTTATTTTATCGGGACTACGCATTTTTTGCGCGGCATTATCATACGTTTAGATTGGCTCAACCTACGTCTGCCTCACCTTATTCCAAGACTGTTGTTTGTAACCTTAGTGTTAAGTATCCTGAATTATGTCTACCTGTTGATAATTGATTTTGGGACACATACGGTCTCCAATACAGAATTAAAGCTTTTTACTGCATCAATAAATACAGTTATTTATTGGGTAATATATTTCATCTGGTGTCTATTTTATTTCGCTTTTCACTATGTCCAACGTTATAACAAATCGCTCAAAGCTGAGACTGCAGCAAGAGAAGTGGAATTGAACAATCTTAAAGCTCAACTTAATCCTCA
This sequence comes from uncultured Roseivirgaceae bacterium, assembly GCA_964634415.1. Lineage (GTDB taxonomy): Bacteria > Bacteroidota > Bacteroidia > Cytophagales > Cyclobacteriaceae > Ekhidna. Next base: position 26,505 of record CAZWLS010000005.1, read on the forward strand.
CTTCATTTTCAACTCATTGAATAGCATCCGTGCACTGGTTGATGAAAATCCAAGAAAGTCTAAAGAATCAATTACACAGCTATCGCATATTTTGAGAAATTCCTTGATCAGTGATAGGAAGAAGTTGATTCCATTTACAGAAGAATTAAAAACTGTCATGGATTATTTGGCTTTAGAATCTATCAGGTATGAAGAAAGGCTGATTACAAGTTTTGACATAGATAGAAACTCCGGTAAATTCAGTATTCCGCCTCTAATGCTACAAACGTTGGTGGAAAATGGCATTAAGCATGGAATATCTAACTTAAAGCATGGAGGAGAAATTAGTATTTCTACATCCGTCAGAAGAAAACAACTTCAGTTGCAAATCCGTAATACCGGACAGCTCTCTAAAGATAAGAATGTGACTGAAGGTTTTGGATTGGCAAATACTAAGAAAAGGCTGGAGTTGATTTTTGGAGAATTAGCCAAGTTTGAAATTAAAAATGAAAATAAATCCACGGTTCTAACTACAATATCGATTCCATTAAGGGATGGCGCGACAATAGAACTAAATGAATAATTAAATAGTATGAAGGCTATTATAGTTGATGATGAAAGACTAGCAAGAAAGGAGTTAATGTCACTTCTGGCAAGTCATCCAGAAATTGAAATTGTTGATGAGGCTGCTAACCCAGATGAGGCTGTAGAAAAGATCGAAAAGCATGATCCTGATGTTATCTTTTTGGATATTCAGATGCCGGGAAAGACAGGGTTTGAAATGCTCGAAGGAATGGAGCGCGTGCCCCAGGTAATATTTACGACAGCCTATGATGAGTTTGCGCTCAAGGCTTTTGAGTATAATGCGCTAGATTATTTGTTAAAACCAATTCAGCCAGAACGCCTTTCAGAAAGCCTAAATAAAGTATCCATTAAAGCTTCGAAAAAACCTGCTAAAGATCAAAAGCTTGGCAGCAAGGATCAGGTATTTGTTAAGGATGGTGACAAATGTTGGTTTGTGAAGCTAGAAGATGTTCGTTTATTTGAATCAGATGGTAACTATATCAAAGTCTACTTTGACAAGTTTAAACCTATGATTCATAAGTCCTTGAATGCGTTAGACGAAAGACTGGATGATCGACATTTTTTCCGTGCAAGCAGAAAACACATAATTAATTTAGGATGGGTTGAGTCAATTGACACATGGTTTAATGGTGGATTGCTCGTGCAGCTAAAAGGGGGAGAAAAAATAGAAGTAAGTCGTCGGCAGTCTGCCAGGTTTAGAGAAATGATGAGTCTTTAATCTTTCACAACATCAAGAAAATCTTTTTCTACTTGCCAATCTTTTGATAGCGTTAGAATGGCTGTAGTTTCCATCTCAGTTACGTAACCCTTTTTATGTGTTTCTTCCCAAACCTCCATTAGGTATTTTAATCGATCTGATGAGCTCATCTTGGTGAAAATTTTGGAAAGGAACTCTCTCGATCGCTCGAAGGCAGAAAGGTAATCTTCAGAAATGAATCTATTTGCCCAGTCCATCTCATCTTTGGCCTGAAGCTTAGAAGCTGTGTCTTCAAGCATTGCTCTTTCATCGTCATCTAAACCGTGGTAATGGAAGATGAGTGACTTAAGCAGAAGAAGGGCTTTTTTTGTTGTGGCGTCCATAGCTCTCACAAAAGTAGGTCTTAAGAGCCATTATCCCTAGCTCTTATTTTATGAGATTTTATTCATCAAAGAATAACCTTAGTGCAATCTCATCTGCAACTAAGAAACCCTGTGGTTTTAATGAAATAAAATTCCCTTCAACACATATTAAATCCTGTTTGGTCAGCTCTTCAAGAAAGTTGGAATGAGCATTTTCAAATTGAGGCCGCATTGATTCGAGACTATTTAAATCAAGTCCTTTTGCAGTTCTCAATTGAGTCAAAATACGCTCATTAATCAATTGTGTTGCGCTTAGATTTTCACTCTCAAAATATGACTCATTGCTATTGATTCCGGATATATACTTGGCATTATTCCGAATGTTGAATCTTCTCGAAGATCCATCATACGAATGTGCTCCTGGACCAACCCCGAGATAGGGGATGCCTGCCCAGTAGTTAGTGTTATGTCTTGAATAAAGTTCATCTCGTCCAAAGTTTGATACTTCGTATTGCTGATATCCTTTAGACTTTAAAAAATCAATAGCAAATAAATATTGTTTTGCAGCTTCTTCTTCAGGTAGTTCTATCAGTTTTTTCTGCTCTTCCCATTTAGCAAATACGGTCTTACTTTCAATAGTAAGCCCATATAGAGAAATGTGTTCTGGCTCTAACTTGGTGATTGATTCAAGATCGGAATTCCATTTTTTTTCATCGTGATTTGGGATAGCATAAATTAAGTCTAGAGATATGTTGTTAAATCCTGCTGCACGAGCATTTTGAAATGCTTCCATTGAGTCACTTGCTGCATGCGCACGATTCATCCAGCTTAGTTTCTCATCATCAAAAGTTTGGATTCCAAGACTTAACCTGTTAATACCTAAATCATATAACTCTTTTGATTTGACTTTACTTAAGTCTTCAGGGTTTGCTTCTAAAGTAATCTCAGCATGTTTGGAAACATTGAATGTGGCATATACCACTGCCAATAAATGTTCCAGTTGCTCCGTTTCAAGAAGAGAAGGGGTTCCACCACCAAAATAGATGGTTCCTATTTCTTCAGTTAAATAGTCTCTTCTATTTGAAATTTCTTGACAAATAGAATCTATCATCTCTTTTTGAGGTTTCAGATTTGTGCTAAAATGGAAGTCACAATAGTGACATGCTTGCCTACAAAAAGGAATATGGATGTAAATACCTGCCATTATTTGAAGCTAAATTGCATAGTCCAATGCAAAGATTCCTTGTTCTACTCTTTTTTATAACCTGCTTTGCTGTAAAAGCACAGATCCAGGCCGATGTCTTTGTAGATGGAGACTTTTCAGAAAAAAGAGTATTCGCAGACTCATTGGATCAAGTCAAATACATCAACAAAGTTATGATTGATTGGGTGAATGAGGGATTTTACTTTTCAGGTTTAGACTCAATAAAATTTGATGCGGAAGGATCTGAAATCCATCTCCATAAGGGAGATAGGACGAAACTTAATTTATCTGGATTTAAAGGAAAACGAGTTCATTCTTATTTAAAGAAGAGACTCGACGACTACTCAAATGGAGGTTACCCATTTGCGTCCATTCGCATTGATTCCACCTCGCTTTCCGATGGTACACTAACTGGAAAATTTACTATTCGTGAAGGACCGGAAATTCATTATGACTCTGCACACTTTTTCCAAGAATTAAAAAGCAGTCACTCATATATCTATCAACTTATCGATATGATTCCGAATGAAAGATTTAGTGAAAGAAATTATAGACTTGCTCAACTCAAAATAGAACGTTCTCCGTTTTTGAGAATTGAGCGACCAACTGATTTGTCTTTTCAAGATAAAAAAGCAAAGGTGTTCTTAGATATTAAAGAAACTGCCTCAAGCTATTTTCGAGGAGTGGTTGGTCTTCAGCAAGCTCAAAATGGAAATGCAAGCGCTGTTGGCACTTTGGAATTAGATATTCAAAATTTATTCCGATCGGGCAAACAATTTAAATTTTTCTGGGAACGTTTCGCGGAGGAATCGCAAAATCTCAATGTGTATTATAAACATCCATTTTTCTTAGATTCCAAAATTTCACCATCAGTTAGTTTCAGTCTTCTTAAACAAGACTCTTCATTTTTGACCAGACAGTTAAACATTGGAATTCACACATATATTTCTCCCAGAATAGAGCTGCTTGCAGAGTATGAATCAACCAATGGAACACTTTTATCAACAAGCTTAGAGGCTGTTAGAAATTTAGGGTTAGCTGATTATAAAAGGAGGGTCTATGGACTACAGCTTACCAAAGGGTTTTTAAGCAATCTGAATGAATATAGCGATAATTATGTCTGGAATGTAAGAGCTTCTGGCGGTACTAAAGATATTGAGAATAACCTCAGTTTACCTGATTCATTTTATGACACACTAACTACCCAAACAAGTTTTTACAGATTTGAAGCTACTTTGGCCTATCAATTCAAGATACTCAAGAGACAAGCCATATTTCACCATTTGACTATGGGATATATTCAAAATGATCAATTACTAAGAAACGAGCTTTACAGACTTGGTGGATTGAATTCTGTAAGAGGATTCAACGAAAAAGAATTTTTTGCAGACAGCTATTTACTGAGTCGATTTGAGTTTAGATCATTCTTTGAAAATGAAAGTTTTGTATATGCATTTTATGATCACTCATTGTACAGAAATGGGGCAGAAGGTGAAAGCCCATTTGGCTTTGGGTTAGGATTTGCGCTTGATACTTCGGCTGGTCAATTTAGATTTGCACTAGCAACAGGGAGTTCAGACAACCAAGAGCTATCTTTTTCGACGTTAAAAGCACACTTTGGATACATTTCCAGATTCTAAATGAGGATAATTTTATACCTAATAGCAAGTACAATTTCAATATCCTTGATGGCCCAAACGGACACCATCGTTGTTACTGATTATACCAAAGTGATGGTTAGTACAGATGAATCAAGTAGAACCATACCTGTAACCACTTTGGAAGGTATTTCTCATGCTGGGTTTTTTCTAAACGAAATACCAAATGGTAGTATCAGAATATGCTCAGAGAATGAACTTTTTGTTTGGACAAATGGAATGCTATTAGATGTTCTTAATGAATGTAAGTTTTTTGACCCAAACACTTTTTTTTCAGTAGCTAAGTCGGATACAGTATTTATTTCATTCAGCTCTCAATCCACATTAGAAGATTTGAATTGTGACTTAATTGTATTTGAAGAACTTCAGGTAATAAAAGATCAAGTATCACTTCCTAGAAAAGTAAGAAGTGAATTTGAGGAGTTCACAATGATTTCTCTTCTTGTTTTAATATTGATCTTAGGATTTGTTATTGCTGAATATCCTTCGAGAATTTCATATCTGCTCGAAAAATCTTTTACACTGAAAGCAAGCGCTTATGAATTTGTAAATACAAATTTCTACACGGGTGCTAGCATTTACCTTTTAGCATTTTATTCACTTGCGTTGGCTTTCGTTGGTGTTTACTTAGACGCACTACTTGATTTCAAGCTATTCGAACAACCCGAATCACTTGTTGAATTCATTTTCAATTGGTTTAAAATATCAGGAGCAATATTTGGCCTATTTATCATTAAGTGGCTAGTGATTTCGATTATAGCAAGATTGTTTCGATTTAGAGATCTGGAAAACTTCCAACTGTTTGACTTTCTAAATTTCAATTTGGTTCTATTAATACCAGCATTGCTTTTCATAATTTTCGATTTCGTAATAAATGATAAATCTCAATCTTGGATTTCATCAGGGTTCATGATGCTATTCCCAGCCATGCTTATTCTATTCGTTGTATG
>CAZWLS010000006.1:0-31709 GCA_964634415.1 uncultured Roseivirgaceae bacterium
TCAAGCGAATTCGTTACATTCTCAAGCTGATTCAATTGCTCGGTTAGGATGCTAGAAAAACCAATGTAGGACATGAAAATCGCCACTACCAAAACATCTGCCATTGACCACTTACCTGATTTAAAAACGAAAAATTTCACAATACTATTTATTGGCTTTTCTCTATTCATCAAAACAACAAGCGATGATACAATTTTCGCCATTGGGAATAGTACGCTAAATGATAGAACTAAAAATCCCACTAAAGCAACGTCTAGTTTAGCCTGAGCCAACATCAATCCAACGACCTCAAGAATACTTTTACTCTTGTAATACAATATTTGATTTTCAAAATCTATGTGATGATCCAATATCGTCAAATCGAATCTTGAAATTCTTGCATCTATATCTATCATAGGGAGATATAAGCCTAGAAATAACAATCCTACACATGCGATAATAGCTGTAATTAATTCTATTTTTTGTTCGCTTTTCTTTAGTAGAAGGATCAAGGACATGCCCAATATTCCTAGGTATATAGCAAGCTTAAATTTTAATGAGCGATTTTCAGTTGCATCTAGCGCACCATCAAGGTGTTCTAAAGTGGCGTTATGGGTTTCTTTATCATATTTTAAGATGATCTTATTTCTATCTGAATAGTCTACTTGTGCAAATGTTTCGTTAGTGTATTGATCAATCTTAACTTTTATGTACTTCTTGATTTGTGCTCGAGTTTCAGGCCTTTCCAAATCATCGACAATACTTTCCGCAAATGAAGGAATATTATCCCTGATCTTATCAAATAGCTCTATACCAGAGGTCACTGCATTCTGGAAGAATCCTTTGATTGAAGAGCTTCTTTGCTTTCTGTACGATTTTTCAAGAAGATCCACCCCCTCATACAGAAGTGTCTCCAACTTATTTATCAATTCTTGTCTATTCTCAGGATCAAATTGAAACTCATCAATCTTTTTTGCTATAATGATCGAAATTTCTTCCTTCCAAACATCTACGTTGAAGATTCCATATTTCGCTTTGGACAATTCAACAAAGTCACGTTTTAACTCTCTTCTAGTTTGCTCAACCTTGATGATAAGAACAGCAGAAAGCAAGATAACAAGCGCAAATACTACTGAAAGGATTTTTGAGTACATCGTGAAAATAAATCTATCGCTATTAAATGAGTAAATAAAAAAAGCCGGAGGGTCCGGCTTTTTAATATTCATCACTAGAATGCTACTGCTTGTAGATTTTGCCTTCCTTCATTACAAATTGCACATTTTTCATTACTTCGATATCATTCAAAGGATTTCCAGGAACTGCCACTATATCTGCCAAATATCCACTTTTCAAGGACCCTATTTGATCTCCCATCTTTAAAAGGTTGGCATTATTTGATGTTGCACAAATAATGGCTTCCATCGCTGGCATTCCGGCCTCCACCATATAGGTAAACTCTCGGGCATTTTCTCCATGCTTAAAAACCCCTGCATCGGTACCAAATGCAATAGGCACTCCTTTCTTATAAGCATTGGCAAAAGTTCCTTGAATTTTAGGTCCAATTATCCTGGCCTTGTCTGCAACTACTTTTGGATAATATCCAGGCTTTTTAGCATTCTCAGCAACCTCCATACCCGCTGTAATTGTTGGCACCAAATAGGAATTCTTTTCGATCATAAGTTCCATTGTGGCGTCACTCATATAAGTTCCATGCTCTATTGTTTTAACTCCATTGGCTACTGCTCTTCTCATCCCCTCGTCACCATGAGCATGTGCTGCTACATGAAAACCTAAATCAGCAGCAGTCTCAACAATTGCTTTGATCTCATCTTCTTGAAAATGGGCTCCCTGTCCGTCTTTGGCTACACTAAGCACACCACCTGTTGCAGTTATTTTAATTAAATCTGCTCCATTCTTATACCTCTGACGCACAGCTTTTCTTGCATCAGCAACTCCATTTACCACACCATCTTTCGGACTTGGATCACCCATAAGATCTTCTCTATAGCCGTTGGTAGGATCTGCGTGACCGCCGGTTATTGCTAAGCTTCTTTCTGCAGTAAAGACTCTTGGTCCAGGTATCGTCCCCTTGGCAATAGCATCACGCAATGAAACATTCACTCCACTTCCTCCTACATCTCTTACTGTAGTAAAGCCAGCCATCAATGTTCTTTTTGCAATATCAACTGATACAAAGGCTCTATCTGCGGGATTATCGGTAAACTCCCGAATATACCTATCTGGGCTTGTTTCACCCTCCATATGAACATGCATGTCTATCCATCCGGGCATTACAGTATGCTCCTTTAGGTTCACAACAGCATCTCCATCCTTAGGAGAGATATAACCATTTTCAATAGCAGTGATTTTGGCACCTTCTACAATAATTGACTGCTCTTTGGTTGCTCTTTTTGAGACTCCATCTATAATCGTACCCGCATGGATAATTGTCCGTTGAGCGGAAATTGAGAATGTAAAGAATAAGGCTACTAAGGTTAGGGTTAACTTTTTCATATTACATCAGTTTTTTGTACTTAATTCGTTTTGGTTCTTCATCTCCCAATCGCTTTTTCCTATTTTCTTCATAGTCGGTGAAGTTTCCTTCAAACCAGTAAGCTTGGGAATCGCCTTCAAAAGCCAAAATGTGAGTTGCTATTCTATCTAAGAACCAACGATCGTGACTTATAACAACAGCACAGCCGCCGAAATTTTCAAGCGCCTCTTCAAGTGCTCTCAAAGTATTGACGTCCAAATCATTAGTAGGCTCATCAAGCAAAATAAGGTTAGCACCTCTTTTTAAAGTTAGCGCTAAATGGACCCTATTTCTTTCACCGCCCGATAGCGCCCCTACTTTTTTACCTTGGTCATTACCCGAAAAGTTGAATTTACTAACATATGCTCGAGCATTCATTTCACGCCCACCAAGATCTATAATTTCATTGCCTTCAGAGATAACTTCAAATACCGTTTTTTCAGGATCAAGTTGATCATGTTCTTGATCAACGTAGCTCATTACTACTGTTTCTCCAACCTCGAAACTTCCCTTGTCTGGAGTCTCGTTACCAGTTATCATTTTAAAAAGTGTAGACTTACCAGCTCCATTGGGACCAATAACTCCCACTATTCCACCTTGAGGTAGATTGAAAGAAAGATCCTCATATAGAAGTTTGTCACCGTAGCCTTTTGCTACACCATTTACTTCTATCACCTTAGCACCCAACCTCGGTCCTGGGGGTATATAAAGTTCAAGCTGCTTTTCTTTTTCCTTTGCTTCTTCTCCCAAAAGCTTATCATAAGCACTCAAACGTGCTTTGGCCTTCGCTTGACGGCCTTTAGGGCTCATTCGAACCCACTCAAGCTCACGTTGTAACGTTTTTTGCCTTTTCGATTCCTGTTTATCTTCTTTCGCTAGCCTTTTCTCTTTCTGATCTAGCCAGCTACTGTAGTTTCCTTTCCATGGAATTCCCTCACCTCGGTCAAGTTCTAAAATCCACCCGGCAACGTTATCCAAAAAATACCTGTCGTGAGTCACAGCTATGACTGTTCCTTCATATTGCTGAAGGTGTTGCTCAAGCCATAAAACAGATTCTGCATCAAGGTGGTTAGTAGGCTCATCAAGTAGTAAAACATCCGGTTGTTCCAAAAGCAACCTACAAAGTGCTACTCTTCTCTTTTCACCGCCCGATAAGTTTTTTATCACGGCATCTTCTGGAGGAGTCCTGAGGGCGTCCATTGCCCTTTCCAATTTATGATCTATTTCCCAAGCGCCTGTCGCGTCTAGTCTTTCTTGAATCTCTCCCTGCTTTTCAATGAGTTTATTCATTTTTTCAGGATCTTCAAGAATTTCTGGTTCAGTAAACTTTGCATTTACCTCCTCATATTCTTTCAATAAATCATTTATCTCCTTTACTCCTTCTCTCACTATCTCAATCACGGTTTTTTCCGGATCTAGCTCAGGTTCCTGCTCCAACATTCCGACAGAAAATCCTGGAGAAAACACAACCTCACCTTGATAATCTGTATCTTTTCCTGCGATTATGCGAAGTAATGAGGACTTACCAGCCCCATTAAGGCCCAATACGCCTATTTTCGCACCATAGAAAAATGATAAATAGATATTCTTAAGTACTTGTTTTTGCGGTGGGTGAATCTTATTTACCCCCGACATGGAGAAAATGATCTTTTCGTCTGACATGCTTAAGTTTGATTAGAAATCGAAGATACTACGCATTTAAGAATTACACTCACCTTGGACATCATACAGGTACCATTCGGATATATCAAAGACGGAAAGGTTTTTCAAAACAGTTGGGGGGAAAACCCAGAGAGAGAAATCGGAGAAGTCCGTGACGATGACACAGAAAAGTCAACTCAATTTTTTCAAGATCGTTTTTCAGATCTTGAAAAGAAGATTGATGAAGTCATTGAAAAAATTAATGCTACGGAAAACAAGGGCTCCTTCTTAATGAAATTGGTACACTTAAGGGAGCACCTTCCACTTCATGACGGATTGGGTGACTATGCTGTTCTTCTAGATAGAATAGAAAAAAATGAATCTCTTGTCAGAGATATTATTCAAAAAAATAGAGTCCGAAATTCTGAGATCAAGAATAACCTCCTCGAAGAAACAAAAGCTGCTGTAGAAATAATCAATTGGAAAGAGGCAACAGAAAAAGTTAATGATGTAAAAACGCGATGGATTAAAACAGGTAGCGCAGAAGAAGATAAAAATGAAGGTCTAGAAGAGGAGTTTTGGAAACTAATACAGGAGTTTTATGATCGTAAAAAACAGTTTTTCGAGGATAAGGTAAAACTTACTGAACATCGAAAGCGCCAGTATCAAGAGATCATAGAAGAGGCAAAAAAACTCGCTGATATTCATGGAAAGGAGCGCTTTACCAAAGTAAAAGAGTTGAAAGAAGGATGGAAGGAAGTTGGTGGAATACCTGCAGAATTTTATCAACCACTTCATACAGAATTTAACCAACATCTGAAAGGCAAAAAGTTTATCCCGCCAGTTGATTATTCTGATAAACTTGCTCACCTACAAGCTATAAAAGCAAGAAAAGAGCCATTCGATGGAGAAGCACTTACTAAGTTAAAAAAAGAGCTCTTCAGAGATCGCGGGAAAAATCCTGATAAATTCAAATGCCTGGAGCTTATTCAGCTATTAAACGAGCGAGAGTTTATCGCAAAACTGGCTAACAAAAGATTTCCAGACTTTGATAAGCTAGAGCCTGAGAAGAAAAAAAATATTAAGACCGGAATTATTAAGGATTTGATATCCAGAGATGCAGAAGATCTAAAAACTTACGAAGAAAACTCTGCTAATTTCTCATCCAGCGATGGCAAAATGAACAAACTGGTAGAAAGTAAGATTAAAGGTCAGAAGCGCAAGATCGAAGTGAAGTCGAAACTGATAGAATGGATTGATTCAGGAGATTTTTAAAATTTTTAGAAACTTTTTCTTGTGTTTTAGTGTAAGAAATTTACCTTGCTAGTAATGATAAATTTGATTTAGCGCACATAAAATATAATAATATATATTTGCGCGCATTATTAAAGCAAGACTTATAAACTGAGGCTAGAATATGTATTGGACACTTGAACTTGCATCTTATTTAGAAGACGCCCCATGGCCAGCAACTAAAGACGAATTGATAGATTATTCAATTAGATCCGGAGCTCCTTTGGAAGTTGTAGAAAACTTGCAGGAACTTGAGGATGATGGACAGCCATTTGAAAATATTGAAGAAATATGGCCAGACTACCCAACGAAAGAAGACTTCTTCTTCAATGAAGACGAGTATTAGGTAGCTCTTTGGCTAACAGAATCAAAGCTCCAATCATACGATTGGAGCTTTTTTTATATCACACCCTGGCGAATACACATGGCTATTAACTGGGTGGTATTCTTGCTTCCCGTCTTAGTCATCACATTTTTTCTATGTGTTTTTACCGTATGCGCACTGATGTTTAGCTTTTCAGAAATTTCATCATTCGTCAACCCGAAAGAAATCAATCTTAAAATGTCCCTTTCTCTATGGGAGATATCATGAACTAACAACTTTTGACCTCCGTACGTCTGATAAAATAAAGTCTCGTATTCGTCATTGGCATTTAGAATTTTAGCAGTCGCTTGGATTGGAAGTCTCTCATGTGCCTCTAGAACTGAATAATGTGCTAATCCTACAATCGGCTTTCCTTCCTCATCAAAAAACATTGGAGTGGTGTGTTGGATAATATTTTTAAATGTCCCTTTTCCATCTTTTGCCCTGTAATTCCACGTGTAGGTCATACGCCTTCGATCTTCTAACGCAATATTTGCCATTGTAAATATCATGAGGTCCTTAAGCGATTGAAGCCAGGTTTCCATTTCTTCAGGGTGCATTTGGCCCCACCAAAATTTCATGCCTCCATTAGACATCTCATTAATATCTAACATCATTGTAGGTTCAAAATTCTTACTGATATATTCGAAAGATTGAGTACTTGTGTTTGTCACACAAAAGAATGTTGCACTATGAGGTATTAACTGATCAAGCTGTCGAAGTTTATCTACATGCTTCTCTAAAGTCTCCCCTTTAAACTCTTTAAACGTAGAAAAAATGTCATTGTAACTATCTAGTACTTTCTTACTCATAGGTTTTTTGGTGGTTTATCATTTGATAAAAATACCTCTTTAGAGGTATTGAAGTAAACAACTATGATAACTAAGTTGTGTTTTGAAATTTTTTTATTCACTAACCACGTAAAAAATGAAAAGACTTTACAGTATAATATCATTTACATTCCTTATCGTAGCAGGCGTTTCTGCACAACAAATACCCTTTCAAGGGCGCCTTCTTGATGATGGAAGACCATTTAATGGAACAGCCACGATAGATTTTAACATTGCAACTCCTGCATGGTCAGAAACCAAATCAAATGTATCCGTTGTTGATGGCTATTACTCTGTGGTACTTGGGTCCGATACTCCACTCCCTGAAGACCTATTTGGTGATAACAGAGAAATTTCTATGGATCTTACGGTAAATGGTGAAGACCTTGGCTCTGTAACACTTCACTCGCCATTGTTACCATATACGGGAACCCAACCAGTTGAGATAGATTCGATAGTTTCTGCTTCGGTAAATATTCTTGGTATTAATGATGATACTAAAGTCCGCTTATTAGCAGACAATAATGGCTATGACGGTACAATGATATTAGTCGATTCGCTGAATAGGACTGGAGCATTTATGACCACAGATAGAGGCACTGGCACAGGTGGATATATCCAGCTAAACGGTCGAGATAATGTTTCGGGCGATATTCAAAGCGCGGTAGTAACCGGAACGATAACTCAAGGTCGACAGAATAGTTTCATGGACCTGTATGGTGGAAATTCCACCGGAGATGGTCCACAGCTCATGGTCGATGCTTACGTATCGGATACTGATCAATTTGGAACGCCAAATTCTGATGGATATCGTAGAGGAGGAATAGATATTTATAACTATAACGGAAACTTTACTCATAACATTTTTTCTTCCACTGATCCGGGAGGAAGTGATCCTACAGGTTTTTCTGGTCAAATGAATCTTTATGGTACCAACACACCAAATATTTCACTTGCAGCTGATCAGTTTGCCAATAATGACTTGGGTCATCTAAACATTTATGGTCAAAACGATGATGGTGGCTCATGGGCAGTCACAAACATTGGGCTTCATGCAAATGATATAAGTGGAAATTCTGGTGGAGTATTCTTCATGGGAAATAGTCAAAACGGAGGAATCTTTAATGAAACTGTATTTGTAAGCTCATATGGAGGAGACGCTGAGGGAGGATATTTTACGTTGCGTGACGCGACAGGGTCTGCGGATAGAGTATCATTAAATGGAGGTAGCGGAAACATCTCTGCAAATAGAACTGACGGTGGAAGCGCCGCTAACTTTTTTGTAGCTACTGATAATGGTGGAATAGCCATTCAAAATTCATCAGATGTAAACAAACTATTCTATGAAGCAGGTTCTGGATCGTTAAACCTGAATAACGATGGAGGAACCAATACCATAGCTCTTGATGGGAATTTGGGAAATATTTTTGCCAGCGGGGATGTGTCTGGGAATACGCTCACCTCATCGGATGGCATGGTTCAAACTTCTGATAGAAGACTTAAAAAGAATATCCAAAACCTTAATTCTCCATTAGAAAAGACTATCAAAATGAGAGGAGTTTCCTATCAGTGGAAAGATGAAAATAAATCTCAGAGAAACCAGATAGGTGTAATTGCTCAAGAAGTGGAGGCAGTATATCCGGAATTTGTAATAACTAACGAAAATGGAATGAAGGCTGTAAACTATGCTCAAATGACGGCTGTGTTAATAGAAGCAATGAAGGAATTGAATGCCAAAGTAAATAGACTGGAGTCCGAAAATGCTAACCTCAAGGCTTCATTAAATGAAGTGAAAGAGCTAAGATCTCAGGTGGATCAGATGATGAAAATATTGGGTGGAAGCAAAGCTGCGAGCAAATGAGTCGGCTATTTCAAAAAATAAGCTTCTTCGTGGCATTGCTATTATGTCACGAGATCTCCTACAGTCAATTATCGAATCAAGGGTACGCTACAAACTATGGCGGTGGCACATTAAATAGCTCTAGCTATTCAACTGAAGTTTCAACGGGCGCATTCTCAGCTACACCTCAGATTGGAAACACTGACTTTAGGATTGGGTTTGCCTCATTTAATTTGGTGAGCGGAACAGTTTCAATCACTGCTAGATCTGGTGGTGATATTATATCTGACAACATAGAGGGTTTACTGCTAAGAGTTGAAAGTTCTGGCAACTACGATACACTTGATCAAGTGACAAGTAACAATGGAGACTTTGCATTTAACCCAGTATTTCTTGGTGATTACCTTGTTGTGGTTGATTCAGATCCAGAGAAGTATGTAGCCACATATTTTGGTAATGAGTTTTTATGGGAAGAAGCAGATATACTGGTTCTTGAAGGAGACACAGCAACACGAATTGTAATGACTGTTATCCCACCAACTTTGGATGAAAATGATGGTGATGGTAATGTTTCTGGTACTATTGAGGAAGACTTTGAAGATGAGGAAGGCCGTATAAATGCAAGAAGAAGAGCAGCAAAGCGTAAATGCGGACTTAGGAGAAAAAGAACAGGTGGCAGAACTGGACAAGACGATGATTTCGAATTGATTGCTTACGGAGAGACTAATGACAATGGCGAATTTGAATATGGATTCCTTCCTGAAGGAACCTATCGATTCTTCGTTGAATATCCTGGTATTCCTTTAGATGAATCGTCTTTTGTAGAATTTGATATTGGAGAAGCAGGTGTCTCTGACAATACGTTCATACTTGCCGCGGTGGTAACTGAAACGGGCATTACTGTCGAATTAATCCTTGGCTTAACTAGCGAATTTTTTACCGACTTCAATATTTATCCGAATCCCACATCGGACATAATAAATATTGATTATGACAAAATACTCTCTGATAATTTATCAATGAGCATTATTGACATGAATGGAAAACGAATTTTAAGTCAGTCGTTGGAAAGAAGTGAGAACGGAAAAATTGAGATCGATCTTTCTAGCTATCAAAGCGGACAGTATATTTTGAAGTTTTTTGATAATGACAAAAATGAATCAGCATTGACTTTCAGAATCTTAAAACGATAAGTTTGATTTAAACCTAATATAAAAGCCCACCGAAGAGGTGGGCTTTTATATTATTTCAAGAATTCCATATCAAGTATTCAAGAATTATTAATTGTAAACAAAAAATACCCCTTGATTGGTATAGATCTCAAGAGTAGATCATGGTAACTTCTTAGAGAATAAAGTTCACTACCATGAGAAAGCTACCTTACCTTATTTACCTTTTTAGTGCCTTACTTGCCTACTCTCAAGATCAAATCACCAGTCACCAAGTAGTCAAAAATCCATCATCTCAAGAAAAAGATCTTAAAGAGAAGTTAATCTTACATTCGAACGGATCAGGATTTATTGATGAAAAATATAAATCATATCACGAGAAGCTAAGGCTGCAATTACCAAGAACAAGTCCAAGCACGTATCCAACTAATTACAACCCACCAAGTACAATTGAACTTGGCCCAGTCACCATGGCTGATTCTTTGGCATTAGTTGAAATATATAATCAGCTAGCTGGTCCTATATGGAATAACAACTCCAATTGGCTTCAGGTTGGTCAAAATGTCGAGACATGGCATGGTGTTACAGTTGTTGGAGATAGAGTAACTGCACTGGATCTTTCAAGCAATAACCTGACTGGCTTTATTCCCTCTGAAATAGGGAATCTTGATCAACTAGTATCCATAAATTTCAACGATAATTTGATAGATGGGATTCCATCGGAACTTGGAAACCTTGGAAACCTACAATTCCTAGACCTCTCTGGAAATCGAATTTTTGGTCAAATACCCGCCTCATTTGCAAGCCTAATCTCTCTTACACATCTAAACTTAAGCGGAAATTCTTTTGATGGAGAATTACTTAATGTGACCAATATCCCAAATCTCACAGAGTTATTCGTGAGCTCTAATATATTTTCAGGATCAATTCCATTTGAAATAGAATTTCTTTCAGATCTTGAACAGCTTGATGTCGCCTACAACAGCTTAGAAGGAGAAATTCCGAATACTATTGGAAACCTGTCTAACTTAAGATACCTACGTATTTCGGGCAATCAGATCTCGGGATCATTGCCCATAGAAATTGCCAACCTTATTAACCTTGAAGCCCTTTATGTTGATTCAAATTTGCTAAGTGGTTCTATCCCGGAGGATTATTCAATTCTAGGTTCACTGCAAACTATTGATTTGAGGTACAACAGATTTAATGGACCATTCCCAAATGCAATACTAAATACTCCATCACTACAAGGAGTATTTCTCTCTGGTAATCAATTTAGCGGATCAATACCGGATCTCGATGTCCTCCCCAACCTTCAGTACTTAATAATTGACGAAAATTCATTCAGCGGATTTATTCCCAATTCTCTTGGAAACCTCTCGAACTTGCTTTGGCTAAATATTGGTGGTAATCAACTAGAGGGTTCAATTCCATCGTCATTGGGCAATCTCAGTAATCTTCAATTGCTTAGAATTTGGAATATGCCATCTATTACAGGACAAATACCTTCCGAATTAGGTAGCCTTTCCAATCTATCGGATATCGATTTGGCTAATAATTCCCTTGACGGAAACATCCCAAGCACTCTTGGATCTCTTAGCAATGCACAATATCTCTGGCTTCAGGGAAATGAATTCACTGGAGATATCCCATCTTCTTTTACAGGACTAAGTGCATTAAATGAATTTAGCATTAGGGACAATAACATTACAGGGCTTCCAAACCTTACTTCTCTTACACCAACATTTTTTGATGTATCTCTAAATTTCATCCCAGATTCTGATATTACTTTAAACGCTGGAGTCATTACAGAAAACCTTGGTCAAAAAATTTCGACAGTTTCTTCCGATTCATTAGCTCTAGTAGCCCTATATGAGTTTACAAATGGAGATTCTTGGGTAGATAACTCAAATTGGTTAGAAGGGCCTGTCTACGATTGGTATGGTATAACTTCAGCTGACGGTAGAGTAGTTGAGATTAGATTACCCGGTAACAATCTTCGTCCCAGTTTTGATGCTCCAGAATTCTTCCCTGATGAGCTAGCTGATTTGACACAAATTTTAACGTTGGATTTGAGTTCCAACTTCTTCAGTTCTGGAGTGACTAGAAAACTGCCTGATGCATTATACGCAATGAATAGCCTACAGGAAGTTTTCTTAATAGGCTGTAGCATAGGAGGAGAAATTCCATCCAATGCATTTCCAAATACAACCCATATAGACTTAACTAGTAACCAGATTACTGGTAACCTTAATTTCTTATTGAACTCATCCGCATTAATTAACTTTTGCAACGTCTCATTCAACCAGATTGATGAACTTTCTGATCTGACAGGCGTTGGAGTGGATTATCTGGATGTCACATTTAATAACTTAACATTTGAAGATTTAGAACCCAATGTTGGTATCATTCCCACTCTAGTTTACAGTAACCAAAGGAATTATGGTGAAGACAGTATCATCTACGATCTGGCCACCACTTTGAATTTAGATTTTACAACTGGCGGAACCGTTAATCAATACCAATGGCTTTTAGATGGTGATACCTTAATTGGACAAACGTTGCCTACACTTTCCATAAACCCGGGAGAGGATGGAGACTATCAATTACAAGTCAGTAACTCAATAGCTCCCGATTTAATACTTAACTCAGGCAGATATCGGATAACAACGGCTCCTCCATTCAACCAAAATCCATCCAACATTTTTCATTCTTATCAAATTCAGGTTCCTTCCGAAGCAATTCGTATGAGTGTAAATGCAGGTGATATGAATGGTGATGGAATCGATGATTTAGCCGTAGCGAATACCACAAGTATCGATATTTACTTTGGAAACAGGCAAATTTCTGGTAACGAACCTGACATCACGTTTGAACTCACAGGAGATGAAAGAGTTGGAGTTATTGCTTCAGGAATTTTTAATACTGACGCACATAGTGATTTAGTTTTCACAAAATACGTAAGTAATGATGAAGATAATTCCAATGCTCTTGTTGTACTTGAGGGGAGAAACGGTCTAAGTCAGTCAAACATTGTTGATGTTGAATTCCCATTCGCCGGAAGCGCATCAGATTTTGGGCTTACAATTTATGATGACCCACTAAATGTTGTGACTCTTGGTGATATAAACAATGACGGTTTTGATGAGATTGGAGTTTCAACTGGAGGTTTCGCAAATGCCGGAAGTAATATTATTATATACTTTGGAGGTCAAGCGAATTACGATGATTTACCTGATTTAGTATTTCCACCAGTCAGTGGAACATTTGCTTATAAAATGTTTGCATTGGGAGATGTTAATGGGGATGATATTGATGATTTCAGTATCATCAATCCTAATTTCAACAATAACCCGGAGATATATTCAATTTATTTCGGCGCAAATGGCAAAACAGATTTTGACGCAGCTGATATATCTGTGGATTTTACCAATAGCTCCTTTTTCGACGGTCAACAATTTATTTGGACTAGCACTACTGCAGATATAAACAATGATACATACTCAGATATTTTGTTTAGACACTTTAATAATAATGATCCAAATTTCCCACAGGAAGGTACATTTTCATTACATGCTATTTATGGAGGACCTTCAATGGACAATATTATTGATGACGCTTTTTTGATGCCTGGAAATTCTGATGATCTTAGAAATATTGATCGATTTGGAGGAAGTCAAATGCGAAACATTGGTGACTATGACCAGGATGGATCTGATGATATCTTAATTCCAACGTTTACAGTTAGTGCCAATGCCAATATGTTTCCCACAAACAATCTTACGGAAGCATCTATTCCGGATAAAATATTAATAGCTCAAAATCAAGAGAGGAATTTAGGGCCAGGTAATAATTTCGTTGCATTTCAGACCGGAAATGCCTTTGGTGATTTCAATGACAATGGACTTATTGATATAATGTTAAGCCAACCTACAGACGACGGATACACCATGTATTTTTATGAAAATTTTGAACCTCCAGGTGATCTATTTTACGACTCTATTGCTTTAGTTGACCTTTATCAAAGTACCGATGGTGATAATTGGACCAACAATTCGAATTGGCTTCAAGGGAATCTCAATACATGGAATGGTGTACAACTACAGACTAGTAGAGTAATAGAAATTGACTTGTCAAATAATGGACTGACTGGTGATATATCTGCTTCGTTTGACAAACTTCAAAATTTAGAAGTGCTCGATCTATCCAATAATGAATTGACAGGATCTCTCAGTTCTTCTGTTAATCAACTGCCTAATCTTACAACATTAAACATATCCGGGAATGAAATATCTAGCATACCCGATTTTAACAACTCAATAGCATCGGGTCTTAATACGATAGACTTATCAGAAAATAGACTTACTTTCGACGATTTAGAACCAGTTGTGGGTCTACCTGCGATAGATTATAGCAATCAAAAAAATATCAAGCTAAATCAAACCGATACTGTTTTAGTTCCAGTTGGAAGAGACCAGATTGTGAGTGTTACTACAGGCGGAACGGACAATTCTTACAGATGGAGGTTTGAAGGATCTAATATTTCAGGTAATGATGCCGCCAACTCCTCATTCATTGTTGAAAACATTGACAGAACCAATATGGGAGCTTACAGCGTAAGGGTTACGAACGCTAATGTTCCAGGTTTAACGATCTTTTCTGATCCAATAGATGTTCTAGCTACTGCAATTGTCAATGTGAATGTACTTGATGATAATGATGACTTAATTGCTGAAAACGTATCAGGATCTCTAATGGAAACCATTAGAAAGACTAGAGGTTACGACACACTGGTTAGTATTAATGAGGTCGCATCTACTTTTGAATTTGGACCAGCAATACTTAAAGATTATCTAGTAGGTATATCATCAGATCCTGAGAAATATGTTGACACGTATTATAGGAATGTCTTTTTATGGGAAGAAGCGGATGTACTTGAACTATTTAATGATACATCACTCAATATTAATATGACAGTTATTCCACAACCTACAAAGCCAGGAGATGGAGAAGGTAATGTGAGTGGAACAATAGAAGAAGATTTTGACGATGCAAGCGGCAGAATTGATGCACGAAGAAGGGCTTCTAAAAGAAAGTGTGGGCTAAGAAGAAAAAGAACGGGCGGCAGAAACGGTCAAAATAATGATGATTTTGTACTATTTGCTTATGGAGAAACCAATGATAATGGAGAGTTTGAATTTGGCTTCCTTCCCGAAGGCACATACAGATTTTTTGTTGAGTATCCTGGAATCCCACTTGACGAATCATCTTTTGTAGAATTTGAGGTAGGCGAAGCCGGAGTGACGGATGATTCATTTGTACTTGCTGCCGTTGTAACTCCAGATGGGATCGTGGTAGAGCTTATACTTGGAATTACAAGCGAATTTTTTACCGATTTCAATATCTACCCGAATCCCACTTCGGACATAATAAATATTAATTATGACAAAATTCTATCCGATAATTTATCAATGAGCATCATCGACATGAATGGGAAGCAAGTTTTAAATCAATTGCTAGAAAGCGGCGAAAATGGAAAAATAGAGATCGATCTTTCCAGCTATCAAAGCGGACAGTATATCTTGAAGTTTTTTGATAATGACAAAAATGAATCAGCCTTAACTTTCAGAATCTTGAAACAATAAGTTTTGATTTATATCTAATATTTCAAGCCCACCTCATCGGTGGGCTTTTTTAATATTGGAAGCTTTGCTCAAATTGTTAACATAGGCGAGTACAGAGTATGAAAGTTTTTTTTTAACTTGTAGTGATACTAAAATTCAACTATGCCGCCTCCACCTCCATTCAGCTATAGCTATACGCCGAACATTCCAGAATTACTTCAGGGGTTAAATTGCTCTGTAGCAATTAGTACGTATCAAACAGGGAAGGTGGTGATATTCTCGGCAAAAGATGAAAATCAATTAATCCAGTTACCTAGAACATTCTCAAAGCCGATGGGAATGGCTAAGCAAGGTAATAAATGGGCAATAGCGATTAACGACTCAGTAATCATGACGTCCAATGCACCAGGATTGGCCGCTAACTACGCTCCGAATCCTAATGTGTATGATAGCTTGTATGTACCCAGAGCAAGTTACTATACGGGTCCATTGGATATGCATGATATTCAGTTTACGAAACAAGGCCTTTTGGGAGTAAATACAATGTTTTCTACTCTTTGCAAGATCGATGAGGACTTTAGTTTCAAGCCCATTTGGACACCAAAGTTTATTACAGCACTAAAGCCAGAAGACAGATGCCACCTCAATGGACTTGCAGTTGATCCTTCAGCTCAAAAACCAAAGTACATTTCGGCACTTGGCAAGGGAGATTCTGCGAGAGAATGGAAAGAAGGAATGCTAGAAGGTGGCGTTTTAATTGACATTGAATCTGACGAAATTGTACTGGATAAACTTCCAGTCCCTCATACTCCAAGGATTTATAACGATGGCCTTTATATGCTCCTTTCCGCTACTGGAGAACTGGTTCGTGTGAATGTAGAATCTGGCACTTATGATATAATCACACAGTTAAATGGTTTCGCTCGAGGCATGGACCGCATTGGCGATTATCTATTTATTGCGACATCTAAGCTACGGCCAAATAGTTCACTTTTTAAAGAGGCGCCGGTAGCAAAAAGATCCATAAACTGTGGGATTACAGTTGTCTACTTACCTACTGGTCAACCTTGTGGCTACATTAATTATCAAACAAGCGTAGAAGAGCTGTATGATCTTGTTCTTCTTGAGGGTAATATGAGACCCAATATTTTAAATCTTGAAAAAGGAATACATAAAACCTCTGTGATTACAGAAGATGAAGTCTTCTGGAGTAATCCAGAGAAAGATACTCAACCAGAAACTGCGGAGGCCACTTAATGTCAAAGCAAAAACCACCATTGATATGAAGCATTCATTACATCAATCACTTCTCAATAGACTTAAAAACAAGCATTCAAAGCTTGCTTCTAGATTCCACAAAAGCATAAGAGAAGGAGAATTTCAAAAGCAGCGCTATCGAAAAAGAAAAGATTCGATAGAAAAGCTAAAAAGCATTGAAAGGAAGATCTATACACTGGGTGAAAAAATAGGATTAAAGCCTAAGCTTAATTACAAGCACTGGGCCGTAGCCCTTGCAATGGGTGTTGTAGTTTCCGCAAATGCGCAACAGAAAGATAAAAAGGATTTTGAAGCTAGATTAAAAGAACACGCCAATAGAATAATTAATGATATCCAACCATTGGCTCAATCGATATTTTTTGAACCAAAGGTATCATTGGGGTTTGCCTTATTCAACGAATTCCATACGGGTGATATTGATGGAGATGGTGATATCGATGCTATTTACGTACCCTATCTTGACAGTCCTACAATTTTGATAAACGAGGGAGGGCTTAGCTTCTCCTCAAGCTCTCTAACAACTACCCCACTTGAAATCGTAGACAATACCATTCTTGCGGATTTTGATGGCGATGGAGATCTTGATTTATTTATGCAGAATGGAACTTATGGATCATTTTCAACACAGATTTGGTTGAATGATGGTTCAGGGAACTTTACAGCTCAAGCATTGACATTCCCAACTGTCAATATGGATGATGATGGAATGTTTGTCATAGATATTGATGGAGACGGAGACTTAGATATTGTTAGTGAAACAAGCCAGGATGTCTCTCCATACAATAGCTATGTTACCGTATTTGAAAACGTAGGGTTAAGCTTCCCTGATTCCACAGGCTATAAAGGCTCGGATCCAAGTTATTTATCATCTCGCTTGCTTTCAGTAATGGATGTTGATGGAGATACTGATGAAGATATTGTTTACACATCGTTTATTACTTCTTTCGGAAATGGTATACAGGTCTTAGGAAATGATGGATCTGGTAATTTCACTGATTCAAACACTGCATTTTCTCCTACCTACAGCTTTAATGACAGAGCTATGCCATTGGATTTTGACAATGACGGAGATTTAGAACTCGTAGGCTTTTTGGGGTCGCCAAACTTACGTGTCAGACCACTTGAAAATGATGGTTCTATATTAAATGATGCCACAACAAATTTTAGTGAAGGAACGGATGTTATTCTATCTCCTTCTGGTAGTGGCCAAGATGTTTTTGGCATCAAAGTCGATACAGATAATTTTGACGACTTTGTTGCTAATTCAGAAGATTCGACATATGTGTTCATAAGCAATGGTGCCGGTTTGTTTACTGAACAAGCAAAGTTCGTTGGTCGTGCTAGTCCTGGTGATCTAGACGGGGATGGAGACGCCGACCTTTTTTATTTTGATGGCAATGTCTCTATCCGTGACAATCAAGGAGGCGGAGTTTTTGATCAAGGTGCTGATGTTCTTACTGTTTCTGCAACCTACGATCAACAGCTTGTAGACATAGATGGAGATGGTGATTTAGACCTCATGCAAGTTGGAGATAAGATCGGTAGAAGTTGGATCAATGATGGTCTAGGTAATTTCACAGTCAATCAAGAATTTCCTGGTGGTGGCTACCAAATGGCCTTTGGGAATTTAGATGCAGATGGCGACATAGATATGGTCGTTGCTATAGAATCCGACGGAGGCTACCCAGGATTTCTTATATATACCAACGATGGGACTGGTACATTTTCTTACAATTCTAATCTAGGAATTGGATATGAAGCTAAACAAGTTGAATTAGCTGATATGGATGAAGATGGAGATCTTGATATTGTTGCACGACTAAATGGATCTACTTTAAAATATATCAGAGTCTATGATAATCAAGGATCTTTGACTTTTAGTATGACGTCATCATATAATGCTGACGTTAACAAAATGGCGTTGGGGAATCTTGATGGTGATACAGACGATGATATTGTCCTTGCTGCAGAAGAATCTGGCATCGTTACGATCATTAATAACTCTGGAAGCTTGACAGCTGGAGAAACAACAACTCCTCTTGGATCCAATTTTAATATCGCTGATGTAGATATTGCTGATATTGATGGAGATGGTGATTTGGATGTATTTGCATCAAATGGCTATGAATCAACAATGGCAAACAGCTATGTGTTTCTGAATAATGGATCAGGTACATTGACTGATAGTGGACTTAATGTAGAAACTGGGAGCAACTATGGAAGCGCACTTTTTGATATTGATCAAGATGGAGATGTTGATCTAGTCTCTGGTGGATATATATCTTATCCTAGTCTATGGACCAATGATGGAACTGGTACATTCGAATTTGATCATGAAATACCAACTATTGTTACTGAATACAGCTCAATTAATATAGGAGATATCGATTCTGATGGGGATAATGACATGATAATTGGAGATTATTATGGAGGTACTCAAATTTTCATCAACTCAGGTGCTGCAAATCAATTAGACGCAGATGCGACTGCACTACAAGCTCTATTTGATAATATGGATGGCACAAACTGGACGGACGCAGCAAACTGGGGGGACCCAGATGTAAGCACCTGGTTTGGTGTGACGCTTAACGCAGGCGGCGATCGAGTAGAACGTCTTGAACTACCAGGGAATGGTCTAGTAGGCTCATTGCCTGCAGCAATAGAAAATCTTGATGCATTAGAGATACTTGACTTATCAGATAATGATATTGATGCATTAGAATCAGATTTCAGCGGCCTTGTAAACGCTGTAGATATTAACCTAAATGGCAACAGTCTAGATTTCGGTGATTTAGAAGCGGTAGCAGGCGTTGCAGTATTAAGCTATACCAATCAAGATCCAGTTGATGCCATTCTAGAAAGTGACACGCAGATACCTGCTGGTTCTACACAGGAATTGAATTCAAGTGCGAATGGTACAGCTAACACTTATCAGTGGCAGCTTAATGGGCAAGATGTTGCAGGAGCTACTGATCCAAACTATACAATTTCCGGTATCGATAGAAGTAGCATGGGCGATTACAGTTTGCTAATTAGCAATACATTGGCAACAGGTGTCACACTCTCCTCCAATGAAGTTGAAGTATTGGCAACCGCCATAGTTTCTGTTGATGTAATAGACGATACAGATGCTTCAATAAACGAAGATGTCAGTGGCTACTTGCTTGAGATTGATCCGGCAACCGTCGGTTTTGATACGGTAGCTACTCAAGTTGGTGTATCAAGTAGTTTTTCATTCCCTGCAGTGGTGCTTGGAGATTTTTTGATTAATGTAAGCTCCGATGAGAGTTTGTATGTACCGACTTACTTTGGTGATACTTTCCTATGGGACGAAGCTGATACACTCGAATTGAATGGAGATGCTACTGTGCAAATAGTAATCACCGATGTTCCTGATGAATTGACAGCTGCGGATGGTGACGGATTAATCGGAGGAACCATAGAAGAAGACTTTGAGGATGACGAAGGTAGAATAGATGCCAGAAGACGAGCCTCACGCCGTAAATGTGGAGTAAGAAGAAAGCGTACAGGTGGGCGTACCGATCAGGATAATGATGATTTTGAATTAATCGCTTACGGCGAGACAAATGATGAGGGTGAATTTGAGTATGGATTCCTACCTCAGGGAACGTATAGATTCTTTGTAGAATACCCTGGCATTCCATTAGATGAATCAGCATTTGTTGAATTTGAGGTGGGAGAAGCTGGCGTTGGCGATAATAGCTTTAAGCTTGCAGTATTTGCATCAGAGGATGGCATTGTAATAGAAGTAATTCTTGGTGCCAATTCACCTCATTTCGATGCATTCTCAATATTCCCGAATCCAACGGTTGATTTAATCAACATTAATTACACACGTGAAAATGCAGGTAACCTTTCCCTAGAGGTTTATGATCTTAAAGGGAAAGAGATGTTGAAGCAAAAACTCGACAGCAAGCAGGAAAATATATCAATTGATATTTCTAGCTTCCAGAAGGGCCAATACATTTTCAGAATTATCGACGAGGAAAAGAATAACCTCGTAGTTTATAAGATCATTAAGAACTAGGAGTCAGCAATGCCGGGAGATTATTTTAAATCTTCCGGCGTTGTGATTTTAATGTTATCATAGGTTCCATCGACTAAATGGACCTTATTGCCTGCAGCTTCAAAAACGCTTGCATCATCTGTATATAACCCATCTCCTGCAATTTTGTAAGCAGACTTTAATGCCTTAACATCAAAGGTTTGAGGAGTTTGAACAAGCACGTAATTTGAGCGATCTCGTGCAGCAGAAGTATCCGCACCAATTTCTCGAATAGAATCTTTAAGTGCCACTGTCGCAACACCTGATAGATGTTTTGAAGCTGATGCAAACGAATCAGCAATTGTTTTAATGGAAACAAAAGGCCTAACTGCATCATGTATTGCTACAAGTCCTGTTTCATCAATCTTAGCCAAACCAGACATTACAGATTCTGTACGGGACTTGCCGCCAACCGTTAAGGTTATATCAGTACTTGATAAATACGTTGATTTAATTTCATTCCATTCATCTACATGCTGTTCCGGCAGAACTACGACTATAGACACTGAACTATCGTAATCAAGGAATTTCTGTATAGACCTTACAATAATTGGTATGCCATCAATTTCAAGAAATTGCTTTGGCACATCACTTTTCATGCGAGTGCCAATACCTCCAGCCACTATGATGGCATATTTTTTCAACGTGATTAGACTATAAGCATCGCATCTCCGTAGCTGAAGAATCGATATTTTTCTTTTATAGCAACCTGATAAGCCTCCTGAATTAATTCATATCCTCCAAAAGCAGAAGCCATCATTAGTAATGTGGATTCAGGCAAGTGGAAGTTTGTAATCAATGCATCACAAATCTTGAAATCATATGGAGGGAAAATAAACTTATCAGTCCATCCTGAATTTTCCTTCAATAATCCATTTGCAGAAACAGAAGATTCCAAGGTCTTCATTACAGTAGTACCAACAGCACAAATTTTAGTTCTTTCGTCAAGTGCTCGATTTACCCTGTCAGCAGTGCCTTTTTCTACCCAGTAATTTTCTGAGTCCATTTTATGTTTTGTAAGGTCTTCTACATCTACAGGTCGAAAAGTACCTAGACCAACATGAAGAGTAATTGATGAAACGTCTATTCCAATCAGCTCCATTCGTTTCATAAGCTGAGGAGTAAAGTGCATGCCCGCGGTAGGTGCCGCAACAGCTCCAATATTCTTAGCGAAGATCGTTTGAAAGCGATCTCGATCTTCAGGCTCGGCCGAACGCTTAATCTCTTTTGGAAGAGGAGTCTCTCCCAATGCATCGATCATTTTATAGAATTGATCTCTATCCCCATCAAACAGGAATCTAATGGTTCTGCCTCTGCTTGTAGTGTTATCAATAACCTCCGCTACCAACTCACCATCACCAAAGTAGAGTTTGTTACCAACTCTAATTTTTCGAGCAGGATCTACCAACACATCCCATAATTTCATTTCGGTATTCAGCTCTCTGAGCAAGAAAACTTCAATTTTAGCACCCGTCTTTTCTTTATTCCCATATAATCTAGCAGGGAACACTTTGGTGTCATTGGTAACAAAAACATCATTTTCACCGAAGTAGTCTACTACATCTTTGAAAACTTTATGTTCGATCTCCCCAGTATCTTTGTGAATAACCATAAGACGAGAGTCATCACGGTTTTCTGTAGGGTGTAAGGCAATAAGGCTTGATGGTAGGTCGAACTTGAATTCGGATAATTTCATTCCCATAGGAAAAAGGATCTATTTTAATGATCAAAGGACCGCAAAATTAGCAAATATGTTTCAGTTTGTAACGTATCATGCACGAAACTCGTCAACTTAAGGAAATAACCGTTGAAAATACGCATTGACCGATCGCTATTTTATTCATAAACGTGCTATTCATTTAGCTACATTTGTTTTGATAATTGTCGCGAAGAATCAATATTAAAAAGAACTGATTGTGAAAATACTTAAGCTAGTCCTTGAGAGTTTTCGATTTGCATGGAGTGCACTTCGAATGAACCTTCTCCGAACAACCCTCTCTTTACTTGGAGTGACGATTGGAATTTTTGCAATCATTGCAGTTTTTACATTGGTAGATTCTTTAGAACGAAGCATTAAAAACAGCTTAAGTTTCCTTGATGCCAATAATTTGGATATTCGAAGGTTTCCCTATGAATTCGGACCGGATATACCATGGTGGGAATACATCAAGCGCCCTTACACCAACTATGAGGAATATGAGTTCCTCAAAAAAAATCTTAAGAACTCAGAGGGAATAACAATATTCGCTGTTACTGGAGGTAATACTGTAAAATACGAAAGCAATAGTTACAATGGGGTTACGCTCTTCGGAGTATCTCATACCCATCAGGATGTTTATGATGTAGCTAGCGATGTTGGTAAGGGGCGATATTTTACTGCTTCTGAATCCTACACTGGGAAAAACGTTGCAATGATTGGACACCTTATTGCTAAGAAACTATTCCCAAGAGGTGAACCTATCGGTAAAGAGATTAAAATCAAAGGTTTAAAGTACGTTGTAATTGCAGTCTTTGAAGAAGAAGGTGAAGGCATCTTTGGTGACACGGGTAATGATGAGAATGTTATGATTCCCTATCAATCATTCAAAAAAATCTTCTACTCTGGAAGAAATAGAGGCGTAGAGACTTTAGTAAGTGTAAAAGGAAGAACAGATGATATCGGACTTGTTGAGCTTCAAGCTGAAATTACTGGCTTATTACGTACCAAAAGAGGCCTGAGACCGAAAGAAAAAGACAACTTCTCTGTGAATAGACAAGATGCTATCATGAATATTATTGGATCCACATTTGATGTAATTGGAGTTGCCGGATGGGCAATTGGTGGGTTCTCTATTCTCGTTGGGGGATTCGGCATTGCCAATATCATGTTTGTATCTGTGAGAGAACGAACCAATATTATTGGTATCCAAAAATCTTTGGGTGCTAAAAACTTTTTTATCCTATTCCAATTTCTATTTGAAGCAATATTCTTGAGCCTTATTGGTGGAGCAGTAGGATTGTTTCTCGTCTGGCTGCTATCCTTGGCAAGTCTCGGAAATCTTGACCTGGTATTGACCTTAGGTAATGTAATCTTAGGATTGGGGGTCGCCGGAATAATAGGTGTTATTTCTGGTATAGTGCCAGCTTTAATGGCCGCACGGCTTGATCCTGTAATAGCTATCAGAACCACTGGTTAATTTTAAGGATATTGTGTAAACGAAAAAGGGTGAGCAATGCTCACCCTTTTTTGCTTCTACGAATAATATTTACCCGTTCAATTTTTCTTTTATTCTTCTTTCTAATTCTTCCATCAACTCTGGATTGTCCTCAATCAAAGCTTTGACAGCATCTCTCCCCTGGCCTAGTTTATTTCCATCGTATGAGAACCATGACCCAGACTTCTGAACAACATCAAGTTCAACTCCAATATCAACAATTTCACCACTCTTGCTTATGCCTCTTCCATACATGATGTCAAACTCAACAACCTTAAAAGGAGGTGCTACCTTGTTCTTCACAACCTTCACACGAGTTCTATTACCCATCACATTGTCAGCTGACTCTTTGATCTGACCAATTCTTCGAATATCAAGGCGAATAGAAGCATAGAATTTTAATGCATTACCTCCTGTAGTAGTCTCAGGATTACCAAACATCACTCCTATTTTTTCCCTTAGCTGATTAATGAAGATACAAGAGCATCCAGTTTTATTGATTGTTCCAGTAAGCTTTCTCAAAGCTTGGGACATTAATCTTGCCTGTAACCCCATTTTACTATCTCCCATCTCACCTTCAAGTTCACCGCGCGGAACCAAAGCAGCAACTGAGTCAATAACAATGATATCTAGTGCCCCAGATCTAATTAAATGCTCTGCGATCTCTAAAGCCTGCTCTCCATTATCTGGCTGCGAGATCAATAAATTTTCTGTGTCTATGCCTAATTTTTCGGCATATAATTTATCGAAGGCATGCTCTGCATCAATTATTGCAGCCATCCCACCAGCTTTCTGAGCTTCTGCAATACAGTGCATCGCTAAGGTGGTCTTACCTGAAGATTCAGGACCATAAACTTCAATAATTCTACCCCGAGGAATACCTCCAACTCCCAACGCAATGTCCAGACTTAACGAACCAGTGGAGATAGTAGGCACATCCATCACGCTCTCATCACTGAGCTTCATCACTGTTCCTTTTCCATAGGTCTTTTCCAGTTTATCAATTGTAATCTGAAGAGCTTTGAGTTTATCTTGAGCGTCAGCCATATTTATTATTTTCTTTTTCTAGATCTGACAAAAATAACTTTTTAGCATTGAGCTAAAAAGCATTTTGCTAAAAATATTAGGAAAAAGTTTTATTACTAGAAATGGGCTTTACAAGTAAGTATTATGATAATTTCCATTGAGGCTCCCTCCTTCTTCACTATATTGTAATCTGATCAAATCCTAATGCCTCTCCGATGGAAAATTCAGGGTATGAGCAAGTATACCAGCAGCTCAAACACATGAAAACGGTCATTGCTTTTAAAAAGGCAATGACTAAAACACACCTCAATGTTGTATACCTAGGCAATGTGACTCAGTCTACTATTGAGAGTATAACTGATATGATTTCAGAAGATCTCAATACACGTCATGAAAATCGACGAGTGACTAAGCGGGTCTATCATGTGATGATGGAGTCATTACAAAATATATGCAAGCATGCGGATAGTCAATCAGATGAAGAATCGAACTCTTTAGAACATGGACTAGTCAAGAAAGGGATTTTTCTTATTGGTCACGATAAAAAAGAGTATTTCATCACTACAGGAAATAACATTGAAATTAAAAGCGCAGTAACTCTTCGTGATATTCTTGACAATATAAATTCTTTGGACTCTGATGGAATAAAACAAATGTATCGTGATGCGATGGAGAACTCAGAACTAGGTGAAACTGGGGGTGCCGGACTTGGATTTATAGATATGGCAAAGAAAACAGGCACAAAGTATGAGTACTACTTTGAGCCCGATAATGAAACAACGTGCTTCTTCATTCTAACCATGCGAGTACCCAAGGACACATCATCTGAATCCTAGGCTAACTCATCACTATTAATTATTTCCTCATTCTTTGGCACATAATGAATGGCATATATCATATAGCCTCCCAAAGCAGTACCTATAGGGAATTTAAATAGGAGCATAACTGCAGGCACTATCGCAAACTTCTTTCCCCAATCTTTTTCTGTGCTTAATCCATATCCCGAAATCAGGAAAATAAAAGAAGATATCGTTTGTATAGTAGGTAAGAAGTAAGCTATACCTCTTGGAGGTCTTAATTCAAATAATACAACATCAAGCTCCCGTATTTCCATCCAAAGATCACTCTCTATAAACATGTCTACGAAAAAGAATGTACTAATAGAAATTGGTACCAATATGAGACCAATAACAATAAAAATTTTACCGATTATTCGAAGGTTATTATCGTGATCTTTTAAATCCATGATTGGAAGAGGTTAGTTTTATTACTATGTATTACAAGGTATCTTACGATAAACAATAAATAAAGTTGTAGGATGGTTAAAAAAATCATTTGGACTGTAATTGCACTTTTTGTCCTTGCTCTATTATTCAATTGGGACATTTTGAGCTATGGAATAAGGCAAGCACAAGGTCAACTAAGAATCACTTTCAACACGCTACCAGTTGAAACTATTTTGAACGACACTCTATTTCCAGATAGCTTAAAACAGAAAATCAAAATTGTCCAACAGGCTCGAGTTTTTGCATTCCAAGAATTGGGATTGACTCCATCGGAGAATTACACCACATTTTATGATCAAAAGGGAGAAGTCGCACTATGGAATTTGTCGGCATCAAAAGCATACATGCTTGAACCCAAACTATGGTCCTTTCCTATTTTAGGTTCCTTCCCTTACAAAGGATTTTTTGATTTAGAACGAGCAAAACAAGAAAGAGATGAATTAATTGATCAAGGATATGACGCTCGGATACGTCCAGTCGGAGGTTGGTCCACATTGGGATGGACAACAGACCCAATTCTTTCTAATATGTTAGAACGAGAAGAGGGCTCTCTGGCTGAACTTATCATTCATGAGCTTACACATTCAACGTTGTTTGTTAAAGACAACATTGAGTTTAATGAAAATTTAGCCTCGTTTATTGGCGAGCAGGGTGCAATTCAATTTCTTGATGAGAAATATGGTAAAAATTCGCATGCCTACTTTGATTATGTGTTGGCGGAAGAAGACAGCAAAACATTTAGAAATCAAATGCTTCTCGCTACAAGTAAACTAGATTCACTCTATAGGTCCATAAGTAATTTAAGTGATTCATCTAAGAATCGACGTAAGCAACTAATGATAGATAATATCATTAATTCCATCGATTCGCTTCATTTTCATAACTCTAGATATTACGAAATCTTTGAAACAAGTAGACCCAACAATGCTTATTTCATGTCATTTCTTCGGTACTATTCAGCTAAAGACTCTCTTCAAAGTATGTTAACCCAGGAGTATGAGGGAAATCTAAAAAACTTTATAGCCGAAATGAAAAAATACCATGAGCAATAAAAAAACGCCAGAGCATAACTCTGGCGCTTTAACGGTTAGGTTTAGTTTATCTTAATAATTCACTGCTGCTGCTGCATCTAGCGTCCCCCAGCCATAAGATGAGCTCCTATTAGGATATAAATCGGCAGTTCGTTTCATTTTGTCAAGGACTTGCTCCCTAGACATACCAGGATTTTTCGCCCATACCAATGCCGCTATACCTGCTGCAGTAGCTGTTGCAACTGACGATCCTCCTACTGTAGAAGGTTGACTTCCACTCATCGCTAATGAAAGCGGGTGATTTTCCGTACCATTTCTTTCCATAATAACAGTAAAATCCACTTTACTTCCAGAGTGACAGATATCACATCTTGTATATCCACTCTCCTTGATACCGGTTACAGCTACTGTTTCATTCATATTTGCCGGGAAGATTACTCCAAACCAATTGGTAAAAGAAGTAGATGTACCGGCTGCAGCAAAGATTAGTTTACCTCTACCATAG
The DNA here is from genome assembly GCA_964634415.1 of uncultured Roseivirgaceae bacterium. Classification (GTDB taxonomy): domain Bacteria; phylum Bacteroidota; class Bacteroidia; order Cytophagales; family Cyclobacteriaceae; genus Ekhidna. The sequence goes on from CAZWLS010000006.1 coordinate 27,660, forward strand.
GCATATCTCACTGCGTCGGCAACTTTTGAATTAGAAAATACATCGCCAATTGACATGCTGATGATTTTAACATCATTCCTATTTCCTAAATAAACCAAAGCATCCGACACCCCAGTTTTCTCTCTACTATTGTTTATGACTACATCACCTGTACCTCTCACTGAAACCAAATTAGCATTGTAAGCTACACCTACAGAAGACCCATCATTACTTCTAGGAGCAGCCATAACCCCCGCCATCGCAGTTCCATGCCCACATTTATCATTTGGTCCATCCGGTTTTGACCACCACCACCAAGAGCTTCTATAAAAGCCTTCTTTATTTACATACCTGCCACTGGAATATCCTGAATTGAAATTACCATTAAGGTTATCTTGATTGGAAGAAATTCCTGTATCGATTAAACCGATGCCTATTCCTTGACCGGTACTAGAAGACCATGCATTAACAATATTATTTGCATATAAATGCCAAGATGCTTTAGCGCCAGGAGCAATATTGGTGTAATCACTGGAAGGAATTCCATAGTCAGGATCATTACTGCAACCAGAATTACTTTCAATTCTTCCTCCTGCAACAGAACTGAAGTCTACTTCATAGCCAAGCGGTTCAGCGTATCTAACACTTTCTAAAGTGCGAAGGTATCTCACTACCTCCAGGCTCGTTACTTTCATATCTATAAATGGAAGTACGTTGTGTCTTCTTACTTCCAAATCTTCTTCCTGGATCGTAGCATCAGACTTTTGAGCAATGGCTACAGAATTATTAATGATGCTTTCTGAGACTTCAATCCAATCAGTCTGCTGGATATCGATTTCTGAAATACGACCATTGATATTTGATTCACCAAATGGCTGATATCCTACAGATAAAATTGAGTCTCCATGGATTAGGGCACTCCATATCATCTCATCAGATGCTTCTTGCCAATTAAATTCATCATTCTCTTGTAATGACGAAATAATGTCAGCGTCAATTTCGGATTTGGCTATGGGGTCTTGTTGCTCAATAACAGGAGCAACACTGTTTTCGTCGGTGCATGCAAGCAATAGAAATGCCAACAACACCAAGCTGATTCTTGTGTTTTTCATTACGATTAGGTTAAGTTGAAAAAATTCAACTCTACAAACAAAATAGTATGCATGCAGAGTATTTACTTCTCAATTTAGCCAAAAAGTTTGAACTAGACATTATATTCTTCTGCAAAAGACACTCAAGTCAAAATCATGAAGCATATCGCATCCTGCTTTACCAAATTGTTACCTTTTTAACATAGAGTTGATTTCTGAGTAATTTTGAATAACGTTGAATCAGACGAACTAAAACAAGATTGACAGCTTTAAAATCCTGTGATAGTTTACCAAATTGTAAAGAACGATTTAAGATAAAGTTTTCAAAACAACCACCCAGAGATGGCTAAACACAATCAAAAAATTCTTGTAGTAGACGATGAAGTAGACATTCTTGAATTACTTAAATACAATCTTTCAAAGGAAGGTTACGATGTGAAAACGGCAAGCGATGGAATCAAAGGAGTTGAAATTGCTAAGTCTTTTATTCCAGACCTTATTCTACTTGATATAATGATGCCCAAACAAGATGGTGTCGAAACCTGTAGGCAAATCCGCGAGCAACCTGAAATGGCCAATACATTTGTTATTTTTCTTACAGCTAGATCGGAAGAATATTCGGAGGTTGCAGCATTTGATATGGGAGCGGATGACTACATCACAAAACCCATCAAACCAAGAGCATTAATAAGCAGGATAAATGCACTATTTCGAAGAGACTCTAAGAAGAAAAAGGAGTCTAGTACTATTACGGTTGGAGAACTAATCGTAGATAGGACAAGCTATACTGTGAAAAATGGTGAAGAGAAAATTTCGCTTCCAAAAAAAGAATTCGAACTGCTTTACTTTTTAGCTCAAAATCCTGGAAAAGTATTTAGTAGAGATGAGCTTCTTCAAAATATTTGGGGGACTGATGTTTATGTCTTGGCAAGAACCGTTGATGTACACATTAGAAAAGTGAGAGAAAAAATTGGTAATGACTATATCACTACTGTAAAGGGTGTAGGGTACAAGTTTGATTCTTCTAGTAATTAACAAGGCAGTACATGCAGTTTAATTCACGAGCGATAGCATTACTTTTAGCACTTTGTGTTTCCGCAATTACAACTGCTTTTCTTTCGCTGGTTCCCGGAATAACAACTACTGCAACAGTAATCGCTTTTGTTTTAGCTTTTTCTTCTTCTTATATCCTTGCCAGGTTAATTCTGGAGTTTCTCTTTTTTAGGCAGATAGAAAACATTTATATCTCTCTTAAAAGAATCAAAGACAGTGAACTTGCACTAAGAGGCAAAGCATCTTCAATAAACCCTCTGAAGCGTATTGATCGAGAAATATCAAATTTTGCCAAAAGCAAGGAAAAGGAAATTGAAGAATTAAAAGAGCGGGAAAACTTTAGAAGAGAATTTATAGCTGACGTTTCTCATGAACTTAAAACCCCAATTTTTGCCGCACAAGGTTTTGTACATACTCTTTTAGATGGAGCTATCCATGATAAAGAAGTACGAAAGAAGTTCTTAAAGAAAGCTGCAAAAAGTTTGGATGCACTTGATCTTTTAGTTCAGGATATTCTTACGATCTCCCAAATAGAATCAGGTGAGATTAAAATGCACTTTGAGAATTTTGATATGAGAGGCATTTGCACCGAAATCTTAGATCAGCTAGATGGGAAAGCGGAGAAGAAGGGTGTAGAACTAAAGATGTCGAAAAAATATAAGGAGCCAATTATCGTTCGCGGAGATTACCGAAGAATCTATCAGGTAATGCTCAATTTGATTTCCAATGCAATCAAATACACTAAAAAAGGTGGCGAAGCTAAAATCAAATTCGAAGATGCACCCAACGATAAGATCCGAATTACTGTTAGTGATAATGGACGAGGAATCCCTGAATCTGATATTTCACGTATTTTCGAGCGATTTTATAGAGTAGACAAGAGCAGATCACGCGAAAAAGGCGGAACCGGACTTGGCCTATCTATTGTGAAACATATTTTAGAAAGTCACGATTCAGAGATATTTGTAGAAAGTCAATACAAAGTCGGGTCTACATTTTACTTCGAATTAACTAAAGCAAACTACATAGATAAGGTAGAAGAAGGATGGGAAGAGCAAGAAGACTATGCGTAAGAATTTAAATCGAATTTCTTTCGAAGAATTAATCATCTTCGAAAATGAAAACTACACCCTGATAAATAAACCTCCATTTATTGCGAGCCTCGATGATAGGGTAGACAACAAAAACCTACTTAGTCTGGCAAAAGAGCTAAATGAAGAATATCAAATTTGTCACAGATTGGATAAGGAGACCTCAGGTATTGTAGTATTTGCGAAGAATGCAGATGCATACAGACATTTTGCAATGCAGCTTGAAAATAGAGAAGTCAAAAAAATCTATCATGCAGTAATCCATGGGCTTCATAAGTTTGAAGATTTTGAGGCAGACGAGCCTCTCTATACAACTTCCACAAAATCAAGAGTGGATTTTAGATCAGGAAAACCTTCTTTTACGCTAATAGGCACTCTTGAGCTATTTAAAAAACACACATTGATTAAATGTTTTCCTGTGACAGGCAGGATGCATCAGATTCGGGCGCATTTAGCATATCATGAGGCTCCGATAATAAATGATCCAACCTATGGAGGTAAGGCTGCCTATCTCTCGGAACTGAAAAGAAACTTTAATCATAAAAAGTGGGAAGAAGAAAATGCCATGATCAATCGTGTGGCATTACATTCGTCACAAGTGGTATTTAAGGACATCAATGGAGAAGTAATTGAGGGAGAAGCAGAATACCCTAAAGATTTCTCGGTGTTACTCAAGCTCTTAAGAAAATTTAATTAGAGCTCTACGTTTGTTTTCTCAAATGAAAATTCTATTTTTGTGTCCCTTTTTCGAGGGGACAGATTTTGACATTATAAAATCAATATAAAATTGGATACTAACAGCTTTAAAACTGTATCAGCTAACAGCGCGACTGTTG
>CAZWLS010000007.1:0-14760 GCA_964634415.1 uncultured Roseivirgaceae bacterium
CCTTTTTTATCCTTTTTGTTACCCTTTGCTTTTCAGCTCTTGCCCAAGATGGAAAATCTCCAATGGATGACTTACCAGATTATATAAGTCAGTTAACGCATTTTGGTCAAAGAGCAGATTGGTCACATGATGGCAAGCGTATCCTTTTTATTGAGAAGACTTTTGGAGATGTATTTGAAGTTGAGGTTTCGTCAGGTAAAATTCGACCGATGACGCATCACTTCTTTCACGAAGGCTTCGTGAGGGCGCTCTATCTATCCAATGGTGATATCCTTCTGTCAGGTTCAAAAAATTTTGATTCCAATGATCCATGGAAAAGTAGAGATGCAAGAAACACAGAATTGTGGGTGTTGAAAAGTGACCTCAAATCTCCACCAACTCCATTGGGGGTGCATTGTAAGGAAGGTCCTGCCGTGTCACGAACAAAAATGCGGATCGCATGGGCGTTAGGTTCATCCATTTATACCGGAGAGATTACTTATGATGCCGGTAAACCAAAATTGAAAAATTGGAAGCCACTATTTCAATCTGCAGACCTTCCATCTCCGGCAAAAGGATGGGATCTGGAGACTCAAAATTTTAGACCTAAAAGTGAAAATGAGCTCATATTTTATGCTTTTGGTGGCAATTTCGGTTTTCAGGCAGAAGTACTTGGATATGATATTGAAAAGAGAGTTTTCATAAATTATTCTAAAAGCGAATCTACCTACGATGAGGCCGAAGGCACATTTCCAGATGGCTTAAGTCTTTTGGTAGAAAGCAACAGACACAGACCCAAATACAAAGGGATGAAAGAATTTCTCACGTTGGATCTTTATAAAATGAAGATGGATGAATCGGGTGAAGTAGAGCGGATAACATACTTCAACGACAATCCAGAATACAAGGCTTCTAATGGAGTTATTAGTGATGATGGCAGGTATATGGCATTTCAATATGCTCATGCCGAAGACCCAGCGGGCAAAGGTCGAGGAATTCTAATCTTGGACCTACAGAAATGGGAAAGAAAAAAGGGAAAACGTTAGCCTTCCCTTTGGTACTATTTTTAATTGAAGCTACTCTCCGACCATCACGAAAGCACCCCAATAGTATGGTTTTTTGTACTTTTCTCTCAACTTCTTCTGAGCAGCATTAAATGCCACTTGCTTATTGCCATGAGATAGCCATTCGTTATAAAATGTTGTCATTAGCTCTTGCGTGGCATTATCATCAACCGTCCACATAGACATAATTACAGCGTCGGCACCAGCAATCTGAAATGCTCGCTGAAGTCCGTAAACACCTTCGCCATTTTTTATTTCACCAAGGCCAGTCTCACATGCCGAAAGTACCACGACATCTGTTTTATCCAGATTCATATTCATAGCTTCATAGGCAGTTAAGATGCCATCATCACCATTTGCTTCGGAAGCAATCTCTCCTGTTGAAATGAAGTTATTGGCTCCTGCTAATATCAATCCAGATCGAAGCAAAGGATTCTGAACGTATGAATCTGCATCTGCTGTTTCTTCTTCCTCACTTTGCTCAAGGAAGAAACCATGAGTAGCAATATGTAAAATGTTCGGGCTGTTAACACCTTTCACTGTTCCTTCTAAAGCATCATCTAAAAAGTAGGTATCCCTAACTCTATTATTATTGTTGTACAGGCTATCAATAAGTTCGACTTCTTTTTTCGTTCCAGGAAGCATTCCTAACCCGTTGAAAGACCTCATATAGCGTACAAGATTTCCTCTTACTCCTCTCGGAATAGCTGCACCTCTGGAAAGCTCATCTTTACCAGATCCACTACGCATGCCTCGATCAGCACCTCTCACTCCACGAATTCCCCTGTTGTCAGCATCATCTTTGTTCATATTTTCACCTAGGTTGTACTGAGGGTACCCGAAAAATACACTTCTTCCACCTGCTTCGTAGGTGTCGCGCTCTTTCAAAATATCTTTTGTATTTGTCACCAAAGCAAGATCAATCTCATTCAACAGGTAATCCTTAGACTGAGGATTTTGCAGGGTATAAATACTAATTTGATTGTAGACTCCATCAGGCGCAAAGTAAATTTTGTTGATGCCATTCAGTCGCCTGGCGATTGGTTCCCAAAAAAGCTTGTAGCTATAGTTTTCTGAGATTTTGTATTTGATTGCATTACGATAATTGGCCAAATACTTCTTTTCCATATTTGCTCCATTTCTGAGAATAACCATTTCCGGATGATCTTCTGTATCATGTCTGACAATCATTGCGGCATAGTGTACTTCATCCGTAAATACTCCAGCAGAATCTGTAGTAAAATCGCGATATCTTACAATCTCTACTGCTGCTTCACCTTCGGTGAGTTTATCTCTAATGTCTTTCCAAGAAACAGACTTGTTGGCAAAATTTTCGCCGAATGTTTGCGAAGATTTACTAAGCTCCTCTTCAAGTTTATTTGAAGCATTCGTAAGCGAATCTATTTTTCTGTTCCTTTCGTCTAGCTCGAGATCTGTAGCGCTAAAAAGCTTTGCTAATTGTTCTTTTTGACTAATCCATTGTTCGAATTTCGTGATAAGAACCTCATCTCCACTCGCAAGGATACTCTCACGAACCTTTGATGTAGCATACATTATCAGGCCCTTCAATGAAAGTTGATAGTCGTAAATCTCGCCCAATAGTTCCTTGTCTTCGCTAGAAGTCTCTTCTATAAACGAAACGTACTGCTCAAATGCAGGCCTAAGATTTGTGTAATAAAAAGTAGCCTTCTCTTCTTCAGTTAGCACTGGAAAAAAGGTATTTATCTGGTTGAAGTAATTGTTAAAAGTTTCTTTATAGAATTTTAGTGCCTCTTTCGTATTTCCTTGCTTCCAGTTGATTATTGCCAATTGCTTAGAGCTTCTTGCGAAATAAGGATGTTTATCTCCGAGTGATTTTTTTCTTATGAAGTAAGCCCTTTCTGCCAATGGAATTGCCTTGTCTACTTCCTCATATCCAAGATGCGCATTAGCCAGGTTGAAGTATGGGAATGCAGTTTCAGGGTGGTCTTCTCCCAGTGAAGCTTCATAAGTTTTAATAGCCTGTTGCCCATAATCAAGCGCTTGATCGATGTAGCCTCTCTTAGTATTTAAGAGAGAAAGGTTGTTTTGGACTCTACCGTAATCAATACTTTCCTTTCCTCCACTTGCTGCGAATACCTCTAGCGCGTCTAAATGTAATTTTTCTGACTCTGCATATTGTCCGTCGTACAGGTAGGTTAGACCGAGATTCAATAAGCTTAAACCATATGTGAAAGATTCTTCGCCATAGTATTCTTTGTCTTGCTCAAGGATTTTTTGCTGAAGCTTTGTAGTTCGTTCATAGTCACCAAGATTGAAATACACCAGTGCCAAATTGTTTTCAACACCAGCAATAGCATCTTCATTTTCCCCCTGCATACGATTTAATACACTTAGTGCCTGATCAAAAATCTCTTCAGCTTCCGGAAGCTTTCCTTTTTCCATGTAAAGGACGCCTAAGCTATTTAGTGTAGATGCGTATTCGAATGTAGCTTCCAATCCATTTTCTTCGAAGGTTTTGATGCCCTTGTTTAAGTTCTTTTCTGCTTTTTTGAAAGAACCTTCGATGGCAAAAGCATCACCACTCCATTTGTATGAAACACCTTCTTCAACGGTATTTTTTTCTACTTCTTTTTGAATCTCTTGGGTGACAAGAAGGCCTTTCTCTACTTGCTCTGTTTGAAGGTAGAGTTCAATAAGTGCTTTGGAAGAATCAAAATACTCAGCACTTGCCTTTCCATAACTCTCCACATCGGATTCGCGAATTGAAATCAAGAATTGCTCAGCTTCTCCATAGTATCCTAGTTCTGTTTGGAGAGTTGCCATGTTGTAGAGCAGATCTTTGTTATCACCATCAGGTTCAATTTTTCTTCTCAACTCCAACTCTAGACTGTAGAAATCTAATGCTGTCTGATAGTCTGATAGTTCATAATCGTAAGCTTCAGCTAGAAATGAATACATATTAGCTGCTACGGTGTCTTCTTTTGAAAGAAAGGTCTCTTTTATCTTCTCTTCCTCATCCAGAATAGTGTTGTAGTCATAGTCTAAATATGCGTCATCAAGCTTGTAATAAAGTTTCTCTGCCTTTTTGCTTTCAAAAGCATATTGCGAAAAAGCGGAAGTGCATATTGTCAGTAATAGTACGGTCTGCAGAAGTTTCATGTGTATAATCTTTTGATTTTCACATGGAATTCGCCCCTGTCGGGACTCATTTCATGGTAGTGATTTTGATACTAAGAAAGTAAGCCTTTAGGACATTCAAAAATTGGCCAACATATAAGAAGTTAAAGATAGTGTATCTCCACACCTAAAAAGGAACCATTCATGGTCGAAGGAACAGGGTTGATCGAAATAACAAAATGTTAAAAATGTAAATGTGTCCTAACCATTTATTTTAGTATTTGATAAAATGTGCGAATACCCAATTTTTGGTATAGTAAAGCATTTTTAAACTATCTAACTTGCCGATTTTGAACACAACACTGCCACCTAAAGTCAACAACATGCCTAGAAGCATTTATAGAAAGCTTGCCTTAGTTTTATTATTCACAATTTCTTCGTTTACCGTTCTTTCACAAGAGAATGCCCTCAACTTTGACGGAGCCGATGATATTGTCAATTTAAGTAATAGTGCTTCATTCAATGTTGGAACCACCTTTACTTTTGAGACATGGGTGAATTTAGATGCCTACTCAGTAGGTGAAAATGCTGTCATTTTCAATAAATGGCAAAGTGGTCTAGAAGACAAGATGGTAGCAGTTAATCCATCTGGAAACGTCATTTTTAGTTTATTCAACGTTTTCACACTTACAACTACCTCCAGCATTCCTCTAGCAGAATGGGTACATATTGCTGCTACCTACGATGGAGTAAATGCACGAATATATATCAATGGTGTTGAAGATGTATTCATGGCTGCTTCTGGTGATGTAGCTGATGGAACTGGAACAATGTGGTTAGGCGGAAATGGAGATGGCAGATCTACGCTTGAATTTGATTACCTAGATGGCAGCTTAGATGAAACCAGATTTTGGAGTGTTGCAAGAACGGCAGAAGAAATAATTCTTAATATTGGTAGTACACTAACTTCCGGAACAGGTCTCGTTGCCTCATACGATTACAACTCAGGCGTACCAGGAGGAAACAATACTGCTATATCACTTCTTACAGATATTACTCCTGGGGTGCTAAATGGAACTTTCAGCGGGTTTGATCTTACAGGACCATCCTCAAACTTTTTGGCATCAGGGGCACTTGCTTCCCTCAACTTCGCTTTGAATTTTGATGGAACGAACGAATATGTAAATCTTGGGACCGGCATTAGAGATCAGCTAAACGGGTTGTCAAATGTAACGGTCGAAGCCTGGGTCTATCGAACATTCGATAAAACATTTCATACAATTTTTGGGAATTATAGTTCTGACCTTCAAACGATGTTGAGAATCGATGGGAATCCTGCGGCCAACATTACATTTTGGGTAAATAATGGAGGAGGATTTACCAGTGCCACAGGCTCGACAACAATACCTATAAATACTTGGACCCACGTAGCTGGAACCTGGGATGGCACAACCATTCGCGTGTTTGTTAATGGAATTGAAGATGGTACAGCTGCTTATGTTGGATCACTTGGCGGAAATGGAGGCGATTATCATATCGGTGGTGATCTTGGGGCTCCCGGAGGTGAATTTATGCAAGGTCAGGTTGATGAAGTGAGGATCTGGGCTGCCACACGTACTTCTTCGCAACTCTTAGCATTTAAAGATGTTGAATTGAATGGACCAGAACCTCTGCTTATTGCATACTACGATTTTGAAGAAGGTCCATCATCTACCTTATTGCTCGACAAGGAAAATGATCTACCAGATTATGATGGATCACTCATAAATATGGAGGTTAATACGGATTGGCTGGTGTCGACCCACCAGGTTGGACCTGCAGGCCCACTTGATACAACTATTCCTGATGTATCAATTTCGTCCTCTGAAACCGATCCTACTAGCGTAAACCCTATCCCAATTACTATCACATTCACAGAAGAAGTAGCTGGATTTGATTTGTCTGATATCATTGTCAACAATGGGTCTCCAGGGAATTTTAATACGGCAGATAACATAGTTTTTACTGCAGATATTACACCATCTGTATCTGGTCAAGTAACTGTAGATATATCATCAGCTGCTGCAACAGATTTAACAGGTAATCAAAGTAATAGTGCACCTCAGTTCAGCATCAATTTTGATACCGATCCTCCAATTATTACAGCGACTTCTTTGTCAGCGGCAAGAAATAGAATCTATGTGGAATTCGATGGGAATGTTTATGGTGCAGCTGACGGATCTACACCTGTGGATGCCGGAGATTTTACTGTCAATACAATAGGTGGAACAGCTACCGTTATTGTTAATTCTCTCAATGTTCTAAGTCCGTCGGAAATTGAATTCGACATTACAATTAGTGGCGTGCCAGACGGAGCGGAAGCTGTTGATGTTACTCCAAATGCGACTTCTGTTTATGATGAAGTTGGCAATATTATGTCCGCGGTTCAGACGTCTAACGTAATAAACCTGGTTGATAATTCGGTTTTGAGCTTTGATGGAGTTGATGATTTTGTTCGTGTAGCAAATGATGTTGCTTTTGAATTGCAACAGTACACGCTAGAAGCTTGGATAAGCCTTCCTTTCACCGCTGTTGGCAACACAGGAATTAATTATTCTATAATTTCAAAAGGATCATTACAGAATGAGTTAGGTGCTGATAGAAATGGGTTTAGCTTATTTTATGGAGATGATGGTGCGAATGATGCATTCCTTCTAGGTCATGAGAGCAATTCAGGGACCACCGAATTCTTCGCAGTTCCAGTCTCACTTTCAGCAGACACCTGGTACCACATCGCTGCTACGTTCAATGGAACAACCATGCGACTTTTTTTAGACGGGTCAGAAATTGGAAGCTTTAATCCTTCAAATCCGGGAGTAAATCACACCGGACAAAACTTGGATCTTAAAATAGGAGGCTTTGAAGGAAATGGCGCCGCTATTATTAACAACTTCAGAGGGAAAATCGATGAAGTTCGAATTTGGGACTTCGCCAAAAATGAAACACAAATTGGTAATCTTCTTGGCGAAGAGTTGAGCGGTAATCAATCAACTTTAGTTGCCTATTATGATTTCAATGCAACTGCTGGATCGACGCTTACAGATGTAACACCTGCCGGAAGAAATGGTACGCTCGATGCCGCAATGGACTTAACAGGAACAACTGGAAATTGGATATCTGGAGGACCAATATTGGCACCTGCAGATGTTACTGCCCCTTCGATTGATCTTACTGAAGATGGCTCAACTATTGCAACCACCATTATTGGCGGATCTATTGATGATCCAATCGCCACGATTGAAATTTCATTGGATGGAGGAACGACAAGAACTCCAGCAACAAATAATGGTGATAATACCTGGACTTATGATTTAAGCATTGATCCATTATTCACAGGAAACGGGGGTTACAGTTTAGACTTGTATGCAGTTGATGATGTTGAAAATGAGGGTGGATTTGCAGGCTCAGTAACAATAGACATTCAAAATACGCTGACCCTTGATGGGATTGACGATTATATTGAAATACCAGATGCCCCTTCGCTTGATATTACAGGCGCATTGACTCTTGAAACCTGGGTTAAATTCAATTCAGCAATCGATGAAGAGACTCCACTCATCACTAAATGGAATCCAGATGCCTCTCCTGAAGATAGGTCATACCTACTACAAGTATCAAATACTTCTGACATTGCTTTTGCCATTTCAGAAGATGGGACAACAGCTGCTGAAGGTGTCAACTTCTCAGCTCTTCAAACGCCATTTTCTTTTCTAGTTGGAAGGTGGTATCACATTGCAGCCGTATACGATCCATCGACAAGCTTGAGGGTGTATGTCAATGGAGAACTTATTGGTGAAAATACAACTAACATTAGGCCGAGTATTTACAACAGCAACTCTTCAGTAGTTCTCGGAGCGAATGGAAACCTTGTCGAAGTAGGAGTTGGCTCTGTTAGTACAGGAGAAGCTTTAGAATTGGATGAAACAAGAATTTGGTCTATTGCTCGATCTCAGCAAGATATTCAAAATGATATTTTAAATACAGTCGTAGGAAGTGTTACCAATTTGAATGCTTCATATACGTATGATATTTCTTCAGGAATAACACTTTTTGATCAAGGAATACTAGGAAATGATGGAACGCTGAATGATAACAATAACGGCACGGCAGATGGTTCTACAACCGGACCAATCTGGAATACTTCCACGGTTTTCGATACTGATGTTGTTCCGCCATTCTTCGTTTCAGGAACACCACTAACATCAAATTTTGCGACAGACAATTTCGATTTGACAGTTCAGTTAAACGAAATGGGACTAGTGAGCTACGTTGTTCTAACGGATGGAGCAGCAACCCCAACAGCTGATGAAATTAGAGCCGGCACTGGATTTTTAGGCGCACCAGCGGTCACAGATGGAACCATCGCTATTGGAACTCCTTTCATAAACGAGGTTGGAAATATAACTGGACTTGCTGCCGGAACAGATTATGACTTATACATTGTTGCGGAGGACAATGAAGGGACTCCGAATGTCTCAACACCTATTTCCATTGATGTGTTAACGCTTGCAGGTCCTTCTCCTGGTGGAGTAAATACCAACCTGAGCTTGTGGTTGAAAGCGGATCAAGGGGTAACAGGGACAACTCAAGTCTCTCAGTGGGATGATCTTTCTGGAGGAGCTTTAAATGCTACTCAAGCTACGGGTGCTAATCAACCCGCATTAACTGATAATGCCATCAACTATAATCCTGCCATCTCCTTTGATGGTACCGATGACTTTTTCACTTCTTCGCTAGATATAAGTCCGGCAGGATCTCCTGATTTGACAACAATCATTGTCTTTAACAGTGATCAAGATGCCAATTCGCCGTTCAGAAAGTTATTTGGTCACGATGCTGGTAATTTCCATAGAACAATTGGTCTGGATAGTAGATCCGGTAATAATTTCAATTACTTCGCAGGAAGTAATGGGGTAGCTGGGTATTTCGATCTTGTCGCTAGTGAGAATTACATATCTACTTCAGTTTATACTAATTCTGATGTCTTTAATGGCTATATAAATGGTAATCAAGTAGCAGGTCCAAATGGATCTCCAATTACTGGAGGTCTAACCAACCTAACAATTGGTGCGATAAGTCCAACACCATCAGAAAACTGGGATGGTCAGATATCAGAAATGATCATGTATTCTGGCACACTTACTGATCCAGAACGTCAACGAATAGAAACGTATCTGGCCATCAAATACGGGGTATCCATTGATCAGACTGCTCCAACAAACTATCTAGCTTCAGATGGAAATCCAGTTTGGGATGGTACTGCCAATGCTACCTACAACAATCATATTGCCGGAATTGGTCGTGATGATGCTTCTCAATTAGATCAAAAACAATCGATCACATCTGATGGTCGAATGAGTATAGGTTTGGGGACAATTGAACCAACCAACCAAGCAAATGCAAATTCATTTACTAATGATTTAGCCTACTTGGTTTGGGGAGATAATAGTTTAGATGTTGCCTTTGCATCAAGAGATATTGCCAATGTTCCATCGGGTCTAAACTCTCGCCTTCAGAGAATTTGGAGAGTGAGTGAGGCCAATAGCGATGTTGGGAATGTAACCCTGAGATTCGATTTAAACGGAGAAGGTTTCCCAGGAACATTCACAGATACAAACTTTACACTTCTATTAGATACAGATGCTGACTTTTCTACAGGAGCAATTGAATTAGCAGCAAGTAGTTACGTAGGTGGAGTTGTTGAATTTTCGGGAGTAAATATTGCCAATGGTCAATTGTTAACATTGGGAATGACAGAGCCACCACTGGCTCCATCTGAATTTGTCACTTATGCTTCATCTGCTACTGACATAACATTGGTTTGGACAGATATGGCGACTGATGAAACAGGTTATTTAATAGAGCGAGCTGATGATTTTGATTTCACTACCAATGTTCAAACTATTGACAATACAGTTCCTGCAGATGCTAGTACTTATGTCTTTAATGCAGGCCCAGATCAGCCATATTACTATAGAGTAACACCTACCAATGGCAATGAAGACGCGTCCAGTCAATCTGATGTTGAGTTTGCAACAACAGAAGCTTTCCCTGGTCAAGCACTTGATTTTAATGGGTCTTCAGATTACATCATTGCCAATGATCCTTTTGCTACTATGGCAATTGCAAATTATACCATGGAGGCTTGGATTAGGTTGGATGGTGCTCCATCGTTCCAAGATTTTGTAATCATGTCAAAAGGCTCAACAGACAATGGATGGGATAGAAATGGATTTACCATGCTTTACAGGGATTCTGGTGGTCCGAAGTCTATTCGAATCATTCATGTGGATAATGCGGACAACCTGCAAGAACTCAGTGTATCACAAACACTTAATGTTGGTGAATGGTATCATATCGCTGCAACATACGATGGTACAAGAATTGAAGCATTCCTCAATGGTGTTTCAATTGGATTTTTTAATACGACAAATGATCCGGATTATCTAGGAGATGGTCAAGACTTCAAAATAGGCGTTCAAGAAAATGCATCTTCTACTTTCACAAATTACTTTAATGGTCAAATAGATGAGGTTAAAGTTTGGGATGTAGCCAAAGTAGATTTCTCTGATCGCTTCGATCCAATCGATTTCTCTACACCTGCTAATTATGCAGCGTTGGTAGCTTATTATCCATTTGATGAAGGGATTTCTCAACCTAAAAGAGTAGATAAGAGTCCAAACTTTATAAATGGTGATGTGGTTGGAAGCCCATCGTCATTGGCTTCTACATTTAATGCTCCAGCTGCGCCATCGGAAGTAGTGGCATATGCAAGCTCTGGAACTGACATAACAATAGAATGGACAGATAATGCAGTAAACGAAACAGCCTATAACGTGGAAAGAGCTGTTGATGCTGCCTTCAGTTCACCATTGATAGTTGGAAATGGTCTCCCGGCAAATACCACCTCATATGTGGACAATGCAGGATCAGATCAGCGATTCTTCTACCGTGTACAACCTACAAATGGTAGTGAGACAGCTAGCAGCTATTCTGAAACAGAATTTGGAACTACTGTTACGTTCGCAGGAAATACCCTGGATTTAAATGGAACTAACCAGAACATTAGTATTACAGGCCCGGCAGGTATACCTACCGGAGCGACATCATTTACTGTCGAAGCATGGGTGAAACCTGATGTTCATAAATTGGATGATCATGTTGTAGCATGGGGAGTTGTTGGACTGAATGGACAGTTAAATCGAATTTCATTAACTGCCGGTGAGACTTATGCCTACGGAATTAAACATGATTTCTTTAATAGAACCATAGAATATGAGACACCAAACTTATCTGGAGAGTGGCACCATATCGCAGTTACTTTTGATGGGGTTAACAGAACGATATATTTAGATGGTGTGCCACTTGGAACCGATGTACCTGCAAGTGTAAATGTTCAAAATACAGCAATCAACATTGGAAATCCATTTGATGGTCAGATTGATGAGGTAAAAATTTGGAATGGTTTGGTAAAAACTGACTTTACCGACCGATTTGCTTCAGCACAAGGCAATGAAGCTAGCCTTATAGGATACTGGAAATTTGATGAGACTGGAGGATCGATTACTTATGATAACTCTGTGAATAATAACACAGGAAATCTTTCCGGAACACCTATACCAAGTTACGTGGCATCTAATGTGCCAGCCGGTCCTGCTCCGCTAGCTCCAACAAATGTTATTGCTTATGCGACTTCTGCAACAGGTATTACTATTGAATGGACCGATAATGCTACTGATGAGACAGGCTATAATGTTGAAAGAGATACAGACCCATCTTTCGGTGCACCCACATTAGTATTGAATAATGGGCCTGCTAATACCACCACTTTTGTAGACAATGCAGGAGTTGATGCACGAGTTTATTATCGTGTGCAGCCGATCAATGGTAATGAAAATTCTACTAGCTATTCTTCTACTGAATTTGGAACAACGGTAAGTTTTCCTGGTGATGCGATGAATTTTGATGGAGCTGATGATAGATTAACGATTGCTGATTCAGACGATTTAACTTTTGGTGATGGATCAACAGATGCTCCATTTTCCGTTGAAGCATGGATTAACTTAAATGCAATCCCTTCACAAGGGATAATATCAAAAAGATCAGGAGAAAATGAGTGGCATTTAGTCATTAGTAGTGATGGTCGTGTATCTGTGACTTTGGCAGATGAATCAGCAAGTGCTTTCTTATTTGGTGAAAGTCCAATAATAGGATTTAATACAGGCGAGTGGTACCATGTGGCATTTAGCTACAATGGTTCTTCAAATGCATCAGGAATTAATACTTATGTAAATGGAGTTCTACAAACTCAGGTTACAAGCTCATCAGGAGTATATACAGCCATGGAAAATACAATTTCTCCTGTAGAAATTGGAACCATAAATTCTGGCGCTTCTTTCAATTTCAATGGACTAATTGATGAGATTGTGATTTGGGATTTTGAGAAGACGGATTACTCAGATCGATTTACTCAAAAAGTTGGAAATGAGACAAATCTGGTTGCCTACTATCCATTAGATGAAGGTACTGGAGCTACTAATGTATTTGATGGTAGTTTGAATACTAATGATGCAACAATTAACGGAGCTACTTTTAGTCCTTCAACAATTCCAATCCCTGTTCCTGGGGAGGTTTCAAATACCAATGACGATGGAGCTGGGTCATTAAGAGATGCAATTACTTACGCGAATACAAACCCAGGTACAACTATCGCATTTAATATACCTGGAGGAGGACCATATACGATAACGTTGGCAACAGCCTTACCAGACATAACGGCTGCAGGAACGATCATTGATGGTTCTACACAGCCAGGTTGGGTATTCGGGGATATCAACAACATGGTTGAGCTGGATGGCTCAGGTTTAGGTACAAATGTTTCCGGATTGATTATTAATGATGTTCCGAATTGTGAGATATATGGGCTAGTAGTTACAGGGTTCACCTCGATTTCGGAATCTGTCGCTGCAATTGAAATTAATGGGGATAATGCTGATAACGCAGTTATTGGAGCCTTCAATAAAGGAAACATTCTTCATAACATGATATCTGCGGGTATCTCTTTCCAAGATGCAGATTTCTTGACTATCCAGGGAAACCGATTTGGTACGTTCGATGGAACTACGCGATCTGAAATTAATAAGCATGTTATCTACGGTGCTGGGACAACTGACAACCTCTTAATTGGAGGAATTTCTGGTGTCGGTGAAGGCAACCTAATCTCTGGCGCAGGTAACGGACGATTTGGTCTTCGATTGAATGTACAAGGCTCCATTTCCATCAAAGGAAACTACATAGGGACAAATGCCAATGGTGATGCATCCATCTTCAATGAAGGTGGGGGTATCTATTTGAGTGGTGCAAACTCAGGTGAAATCGGTGGTATTTCGGCAGGTGAAGAAAATGTGATTTCTGGTAATACTACGGGATATGGTATTAGAATGGGAGGTTCAGCGTCTGTCATCAATAATATTATTGGACTAGATCGAACGGGAACAAACCCAGTAAGCAACGGTGGAGCTGGGATAATCATTGATGGAACAGGAGGAGTAACTGTAGACGGCAACGTTATTTCAAGTAATGGTGGAGAAGCTATTACCTCTAATACAGGATTTGGTAATGCTGATATCATCAATAACATTATAGGCTTTAATACATCGCTTACTATAGCGCGTCCTAATGCTGCGGGTATCGTAATTGACAATGGTCCTGGTACAAATAATAGGTTTGGATATAAAGACAATCCAAACATTATCGCGAACAATACTGGCGTTGCAATCCAATTAACTGCAACTTCTACTGAAAATACATTTGCAACCAACCAGATATATGATAATGGTTCTGGTATCGTGCTAGATGCAGGAGCAAATGGCAGTATTTTGCCTCCAACTATTGATAATGTAACTGCTTCTGATGTTACAGGATCTGGAGTAGATGGTGAAACTATCCACCTTTACCTTGGAGATGGTGCAGGTCAAGGTCAAACATTCTTGGATTCTACAACGGTTTCTGGTGGGGTTTGGAATATTAGTGGCTTATCATTGATTACTAGTGATCAAGTTGTGGCTACAGCAACAGATTACGGTGTTGGGATTGGAACATCAGCGTTCTCTTCTCCAGCAAGTATTCCGATACAAAACTCGCTTTCTTTTGATGGCACAGATGATCATGGGTCAATAGTTTCCAATGTTTTTGGTGGGCCTTATACTGGTCCATTCACGATAGAAGCTTGGGTTTATTCAGGACTATCAGGCAATAACGGCACTGGTGTAGGAAGTTACGGTTCCGGAATATTTAGAAACATGGAAAGTGGAAGTGGAGCAATTGGTGATCTGGCATTGACAATAAATAATGTTGGACAAATTGGTTTGCTCAACTGGAGAGAAGCTGCAGTTGATGCGGACGGGCACACTTTGACAGACGCTTCAATAGCAGCGAACACATGGACTCACGTGGCCGCTACTTGGGATGGTTCGGTCAACAGAATCTACATAAATGGTGTTGAACAAAGCTTCACACAAAATGGATCAAGTACTGGCTGGGGAGCAGGTTTTGAGATTGGTAGAGTTAGCACATCTAC
>CAZWLS010000007.1:14792-20291 GCA_964634415.1 uncultured Roseivirgaceae bacterium
GTGGCACTATGATGGAGAAATGGATGAGCTTAGAGTATGGAATGTAGCAAGAAGCACAATGGAAATTAATAACCACATGTTTGTTGAGCTAGATCCACCTTCTGAAGTAAACCTTGTTGCTTATTATCAATTCAATCAAACAAGTGGGACATTAATTCCAGACGTAAAAAGCGGCTTTGATGCTACCTGGGATGGTACAAGTGGTGCGAATATAGCTCCAGCATGGGGACCTTCTACTGCATTAATGAATCCTGCAAGTGTGGTTACTACTACTAATGATACTGGAGCAGGTTCTTTACGTGAAGCGATCAACTTTGCTAATTCAAACCCTGGGACAACTGTTACATTCAATATTGGAGAAGCTGCACCTTGGGTGATCAACCTTGGAACAGCTTTACCTCAAATTACAGCTGCTAGTACAATCATAGATGGAAACACGCAGCCAGGGTGGTCTTTTGGAGATGCGAACGCCATGGTACAGATCAATGGATCTGGAATTGGTGGAAATGCGAATGGTATAAATGTTGATGCCGCAGATGTTGAAATCTATGGGCTAATACTTACTGGGTTTGATGGTAGTGTTTCAAATGGGGCCATTTACTTAGCTTCTGATGCAGCTGACAATGCCATTATTGGAAGCGATACCAGAGGAAATATTATCCATGGAACGATTGGTGGAAATGCAATCTATATTGTAGATGGCGATAATGCGACTATTCAAGGAAACAGAATAGGAACATTGGATGGAGTATCCTTATCGTCTATTGGTGATCATGGGATTGCAACTACTGGAGAAGTCAGCACTCTGACGATCGGTGGGGACTTTTTTACTGGTGCAGGAAACTTAATTTCTGGGGCACCTGCCGGTCGATATGGATTAAATCTTTTCGGGTCTGGAGGCGGATCAGGATTGACAAATGTTACTATTGCTGGAAATAAGATTGGTACTAATGATGCCACTGATGGTTCCATTCCAAACACATTTGGAGGAATTAACATGTTAGGTACAGTATCGGGAGTCACTATTGGTGGACCGTCACCAAGTGACCTGAACATAATCTCCGGAAATGGTAGTGATGGTATTATAATTCAAGCTGGAAACACAATAGATATTGATGGTAATTACATTGGATTGCAGTCTGATGGTTCTTCGGCACTTGGAAATGCCGGGTCAGGGATTAGAATAAATGGAGCTGCCACAAATGTGAATATTGGTACGAATAGTCAAAACTTTATTTCTGAGAATACGATTTTTGGAATTGAGTTTGACGGAAATAGTTCATCCAATACCGCACTTGGTACAAACTTTATAAGTTGTAATCAAAATGCGGGTATAGGATATGGCTCAGGGCCATTGACCCCTGGTGCTACAATTGATGATATCAATCTCACATCCGCTACAATATCTACAAGTGCAGTTGATGGCAGTACGGTATTTATCTACTTATCTGATGACGGATGTAACAATGATCAACCTATTGCTTTCGCAGGATCGGCAATTGTTGCGAGTAATACGGCTACAGTTAATGGAGCATTTGCTCCTGGAGCGCACTATATTGCATTAGTCGAAGACGTTAACGGCTACTCAACGTTCTCATCACCTACTGTAGCAAGTTTTGCTTTAGTAACAAACACTAATGATTCGGGTACAGGATCTCTCAGGGATGCGATTACCTTCGCAAATGCCAACCCAGGTACAACGATCACATTTACAATGAGTGAAGTGGGTGCAGGACCTTGGACAATCCAACTTGGTTCAGCACTTCCAAATATTACCAGAGGTATGATTATCGATGGTAAATCAGCGCCAGGTTATAATCGAGCTACCGGTGTTATGGTTACCATTGATGGTTCATCACCTGTGTTACCTCAAGCTTGGGTCACAAATCCAGTAGCAGGAGCTGGGGACCTTGTGGTATCAGGACTTAGGTTCTCGGGTTTCGCCAACGCTGCAATAATTACAAGTGGAAGTATTCAGGCATTTGATAATTATACCCTTGATGAAAATGTTTTCGTAAATCTACCACTGACAAACATCGAGGAAGGTGTAACAGTCGATGATGTAACCAATCTTTTCATTACAAATAATTATTTCGGTGTAGACTACGACGGATCCTTGGCAGCTCCCATAACTGGTTCTGCCTTATGGGTAACTACTGGGGTAGAAAATGCAACGATTTCTAACAACACATTTGGGAATATTGGGGAATATGCTATTTACAGAACAGGTGGATTGGGTACAGATATTATATCTGGAAACCACATTGGTTTAACAGCAGATGGCCAAACTCTAGCCAATTCTGAAGCGTTCCGAGATGGAATTATTTTAGAGAGTGCTTCAAGCTCAACAGTGTCAGGTAACTATATTGTTGGTACTGGAGAATTAGTTGGAGATGCTGCCATTCGGGTAGAAGCAAGTTCATCAAACCTGACTTTCCAAAACAACTTTATAGGAGAGGATACTCAAGGTGATCCTATTGCAAATAGAATAGGATTTTCATTCGCAGATGCAAGCGGCAATTACAACGTATCAATTGGAGGTATCGGGCTGACTAACATTATTAGAGGGTCAACTGAAGATGCAATCATAGTTGATGGTGCGCTTGCTGATAGCATCTTTGTAAGGGACAATAGCATTTTTGGAAACGGTACAGGAGTTACTTTAAACGGCGCAAATGGAGGAATTTTACCCCCTACGATTAGTGTCGTTACTGCAACAGATGTTAGTGGAACTAGTAATAATGATGCAATAGTAGACCTTTATCTAAGCGATGGTGGGGGGCAAGGAATTACATTCCTTGGAACAACAACCGCTGATGGTGGTGGAAATTGGAATATTGGGTCACTTTCGTTGACTAATGGTCAGCATGTTGTTGCAATTCAATCTGGAGCAGGATCTTCAGAATTTTCACCTGAATCAACATTCATTGCCGCACCATATCCGGAATTTGAAGGGTCTGGAAATGCTCTAACATTTGATGGTAATAATGACTTTGTTGATTTAGGAACCAAAATAGCTGAAGGTAGAACGGCAATTACGCTTGAAGCATGGATCAATCCGGCATCTGTCACTCCTAGTGGAGTTGCAGATACAGACATAAGATCTATTCTATCGGAAGGATCAATAGAAGTTGGAAATACTGCAATCTACCTTGGTTTTGCCGGGGATAATTCTGAGACACAGCTTTACGCTGTACTTGACGCGGGCGCAGGTCTTCAACTTGCAACCTATCCAGCATCAAACATTCCACTCAATGAATGGAGCCACGTTGCAATGTCATGGAATTCAGGTGATCCAATACGACTCTATGTAAATGGAGTCGAGGTTGCACAATCTCCAAACACTAGTGGTTCAATAATTTCTGCAATTAACGACTTCTCAATAGGAAGAAGCTATAATACTGGTGAGGATTACTTTGATGGACAAATAGATGAGGTTAGGGTATGGGATTTTGCTATGCCTGAATCATCACTTCGAGAATACATGGCTCGAAAAGTAACCAGTGGACATCCTTCATTTGCTAACCTTATAGCTTATTATCGAATGGACGATAATGGAGATGCTCTGAATCTTCTGGATTTCAATAGTGCATTGAATGCTACGATTGATGGTGCTATATATACTGTTTCTGGTGCTCCTCTAGGAGATGAAAGTACTTATGAATATGTATATACTGCTGGTTCCGGAAGAAATCTCGGAGATTTCAGTGTTCAGAATTTAGGTACTGATAACCTACCGCTCCATATCTATAGAGTGAATCAAACTCCGGGGAATAATGCTGCATTAGGATATAATACCATTGATGACGTAGAGTACTTTGGCGTATTTGCTCCAGGACAAACCTACCAAGCAAGGTATCAAGTAATTGGAGTTACTGCTGATCGAAGAATTTTATCAAGAGCGGATTTGACTGATCCTTCTTGGATTGCAGCAAGTGGATTTTTAGGAACAGAAGTTCAGGATGATCAAATAATTAGTCCGGTCGTAAATGGCAATAGTCAATTTGTGACAGCAGTTCAGACAGCACCATATCCAACCGAAATTGATGGTGGAAGTGCTTTGAGCTTTGATGGCGTCAATGACTTTGTAGATCTAGGAAGCAGTCCGGCTTTATCAGGACATCAAAACTTAACAATTGAGGCATGGATCAATCCTGACTATACTAATGTTTCTGATCATGGTGCTATTGTATCAAACTTGGCACCAGGAGTTGGTGGTGGTGGATATCAGCTTTCAATAAGCAATACCAACGTTAGAATACTCTACAGAGATAACACCTTCACGGATAGAGAACTCATTTCTTCTGCACTGCCTGAAGGTGAATGGAGTCATTTAGTAGGTATTATCGAAAATGCTGGTGCAAGCTCGAACCTCTATCTATATGTCAATGGTATTCAAGTTGCAAGCGCATTCGGTGAAACGGGTGTGCCGGATTATTCAGCTATTACGAATCTATTTATCGGAAGTAATAGTGATGGAGTAGCAGGTGCGATGCCGTTAGACAGAGAGTTTGGAGGACAACTTGATGAAGTAAGGATTTGGAATACAGTACTTACTGAAACTGAGATTAGGGATCATATGATTGGACGTATTGATCCTGATGTAGCTGCATTTGCAAGTCTTGTAGCTGCTTATAAGTTTGATGATGTAGATCCAAATACTGCATATGATGTAGCTGGGTCTAGCGATGGAGCAATTACTGAGGCAGCTAAAGTGATATCAGGTGCTCCGCAAGGTCAAGGTAGTATTTATTCTTATACCGCTGGCCCAGCGAAACTTAGTACTGCGGCCTTTAATGAAGACATTATTATCAATGTAGATAATGCATCAAACGGCGTACATGGATATTTAATTGCGGGTCCTCCAGATCAGACTGCAGCAGATGGGTTTAACGCATTGGATCAAATTAAGTACTACGGAGTTTTCGCTCCAGGGAATCCTAAAGTTGATATCCGTATGGATTATAACAATGGAGGAGCTCCGGCAATACAAAGAAGAATTGTTCATAGAGACGATGCAACGGATAATCTAGCTAGTGGCGGCTGGGAGCGCATCTCTGGACTGATAAATACAGATTTAGCTACTGATTCGGTATATGCATATAATGTTCCGGTGGGAGAGTTTACCACTGCAGTGTTAAATCCTGCTAGCACATATCCAATATTTACCGATACAGATCCCGGGACATCATTGGAATTTGATGGAAGCACGCAATTTGTTCAATTACCGAACTTTGGAATAGATCCTTCTTTAGATCACTTTACCATTGAACTATGGGCGAAAGGAACAGCACTAGGAGGTACAGATAACTTAATTGTACAAGAAGATGGAACTGGTACGGGTCGAGCATTCCTATACTTTACAGGCACCAATTTAGCTACACAACAAGGTGGGGGAGCAATAGTAGGTACTACTACCATTAACGATGATCAGTGGTATCATTTGGCAATTACCTATGATGGAGTAAACATTACAACTTACATTGACGGTGTCCAAGA
>CAZWLS010000007.1:20318-30425 GCA_964634415.1 uncultured Roseivirgaceae bacterium
CTTCAGAATAGGTTCTAGCAAAACAGGTGCATCCACATTAACTGGAGAGATTGATGAAGTTAGAATATGGGCTGCTGCATTAGCATCAGGTGATTTAGGATCTTTTGCAACAACCACAGATATTACTACGCATCCAAACTATGCTGATATGGTTGCATACTACAGATTTGACGATGGTACAGGTTCTGCCATTTTAGAAGATGTATTTGGAAACAATGATGGATCATTAGTTAGTATGGACCCTGCTACCGATTGGGTAGGATCCGGGGCATTTACTTCTCCTGCTCCGCAAAATGCCTTGAATTTTGCCGGGGACAATGACCGCATCACAATGACACGCACGCAACTCCCTACCGGGATGACGTTTGAGGCTTGGGTTCAAACCACATCTACGGATGCAGCATCAAATTATGTAGGCAATGCCGCATTGAGTGTGATTGGAGATGTAAATAATGACGTAGGACTTTCATTCGGAATAACTGACGGTAGAGTTGTATTTAATCACTTCGATGGAAGCTCGTGGAATGCAGTTCAAGGTAATGCCATTGTTAACGATGCCTTATGGCACCACATCGCAGCAACTCATGATCAATCTACAGGAGATGTTCATATCTATGTTGATGGTATTTTGGATGTGACAGGTAATATCACCTACGATGCGTTCTACCATCAATTTAACAGGGTAGGATCTTCTTTTAATGCTGGGATAGTTGATGGAGATTTCTTTGATGGTTCAATAGATGAGGTCAGAATCTGGAGTGAAGTTGTTACTCCTGACGACATAAGAGGGTTCCTTTATTCAACAGATGTTACTGGCCATCCAAATGAATCAAACCTGGTACTGCATTATATCATGGATCAAGGAGATGCCGGAAATAATAATACAACTGAAACGACAGTGGTTGATCAATCTCCTAGTGGTCTTGTTGGCTCACTAGTAGGATTTACGCTTACAGGACCAACCTCAAATTTTGTCACCTCATTTGCATTTGATCATACAGGAGTTATTGCACCATCTGTTCAGGCAACGAGTATTATTCCTACCAATGTGATGGACAATACCGTTGATATTTCTTGGACAAATGGTGATGGTCATAGAAGAATAGTAGCAATGTTTGAAGGTATAGAAACGGAAATGCCAATTCCTTCAGATATGTCTTATTTTCATCCGGATAGTAATTTCGGATCAGGAGATGTAGTTGATGGAACGTGGGTTGCTGTTTACAATGGATTTGGAAATTCTGTTTCTGTCAGTGGTTTGAATCCTGGAACAGACTATACAATTGCTGTCTTGGAAACGAACGGTCCTGCATGGCAAGAAGCATATAATTCTGGAGCTGACACGAATAATCCACAAACTTTTACAACAACTGGCGGTGCACCTGAGATGGAGGTTACTGGTTTGGGTGTTGAAATTGTTTCTGGTGACGCAACTCCAGATGTTGCAGATGATACTGATTTCGGCAATGGTGGTGTGACTCAGCCAGTCGTGAAGACTTATACTATTAACAACTTAGGAACTGCAGATCTCAATTTGGGCACTGATGCGGTTAGTGCTTCTGGCGACACTGCTTTTGAAGTGGGTCTTCAACCAGATGCAGTTGTAACAGCGGGTGGAAGCACAACCTTTACCATTGTATTTACTGCTCCAGCAGAAAATACTTTCAATAGTCAGGTTATAATATTTAACGACGATGCAGATGAAAATCCATATACATTTGACGTAACAGGGGTTGGGGTGCCAGCGGCACCATCGCAGCAAGCAACAGACATTATTACTTCCAATATTGGTGAGAACTCAGTAGATCTTGCATGGACATTTGGAAACGGTTTTGGAACTGTAGTAGCAATGTTTGCAGGAACGGACCCATTCCCAGCACCAATTGATAATACTACTTACACTGCAAATGCACAGTTTGGTTTAGGTGATGATATCGGTGGAGGTTGGTTTGTTGTTTATGTTGGTAATGGAACCAATGTAAGTGTTACGGGACTAAATCCATCACAACAATACACAGTAGCTGCGCTTGAATATTACGGCAATCCAGGATCTGAATTATACAATTCATCAACGGATACCGGAAATCCTGTGAACTTTACCACAACAGCAACTTGTGATAATCCTGTCATTGCGCCAATAGCTACTGATAATACAGGTTGTACTATACCAAATGGCAGCGTAAGTGCAACCGCAAGTAGTACCGTAGAACCATCTACTTATACATTCACATGGTACTCGGGTTCAGTGGCTTTACCTGGCAATGAGGTTGCAGGTCCGACATCAATAGATGGAGCCACTGGATTGACCGCTTCTGGATTACCAGGTGGAGATTATACCATAGAAGTAATCAATGATGATACGGGATGCTCAGAGGTAAGCACTGTAACTGTTTCAGATAATTTTGACATACCAGTAATTGTACCAATAACTACGGATAATACAGATTGTACAACGCCAAATGGTAGCGTAAGTGCAACAGCAAGTAGTACAATAGAACCATCTACTTATACATTTACGTGGTACTCAGGATCAATAGCCTTACCTGGAAATGAAGTTGCAGGTCCAACATCAATTGATGGTGTAACTGGATTAAGTGCTCCCGGATTGGCTGCTGGTGACTACACCATAGAGGTAATCAATGATGATACTGGGTGTTCTTCAGTTAGTACAGTCACTGTATCAGATAGTTTTGACGAGCCTGTAATTGTGCCAAATGCGGTTGAAAACACAAGTTGTACAACGCCAAATGGCAGTGTAAGTGCAACCGCAAGTAGCACTCTTGAGCCAGCTACTTATACATTTACGTGGTATTCAGGCTCAATAGCCTTACCTGGAAATGAAGTAGCAGGTCCAACATCAATTGATGGAACTACCGGATTAAACGCAACAGGATTAACTGCTGGAGATTACACCATAGAAGTAATCAATGATGATACTGGGTGTTCACAAGTAAGTACAGTGACCGTGTCAGACAATCTTGATCTTCCTGTAATTACTCCAGTTACTGTTGATAATACCTTCTGTATCGGTGGAGATGGAAGTGTTTCTGCAACTGCTATCACTAGTGGTGGAGAACCAGTTGGAAACTATACCATGACCATCTACGAAGGCATAGGAACATTAGGTCCAATTGCGGATGGAGGCCTAGCAACAAACAATAACATAGATGGTGCAACAGGAATCGCTACTGCATCAACGCTGTTGCCTGGAGATTATACTATTGAGGTAATTAATAACGATACTGGTTGTTCAAGTACTTCTTCAGTTACTGTTGGAGATGTCTCAACCCCTCCTACTATCGACGTAGCTTCAGTAATTGTAACAAATGAACAATCTGCTGGAGGTAATGACGGTGCTCTTGATGCGACAGGTACAGTTTCTGGGGGAAGTGGTACATATACGTTTGACTGGTTTGGTGATGCAGGTCTTACTATACCAATAGCCACAAGTTCTCTAATATCATCATTAGCTCCAGGCACTTACTATCTGCAAGTGACAGATGATATTACTGGCTGTATTACTGCAGCAGAAAGTTTCGATGTATTGGTATTTGATGTAACTGCACCATCAGTGGTAAGCATTACACCAGGATCTAACCCGGTAAGTGATCTTAATGCACAATTCGATTTAGTAGTGACATTTGATGAGCCAATGAATACGGGTATAAATCCAACGATCGATTTCCCTATGGAAGATCCATCGGCTTCTATTGCATTCAACTCTGGTGTTTGGGATGATGCACTAAATTATAGAGCTACGTATGATGTGACAGATATTAATGTAGACTTCCCAGGAATAGATGTTGAAGTAAGTGGTGCTCAGGATATTGCGGGATTAACTATGAATGTCTACAATGAAGTTGATGTTTTTGATATCGATACTGAAAATCCAATTATTACAGTTGATACATATGCTACATCAATTACAAGTCCGGAATTGACAGGTTCTGTTGATGATGTGACGGCTTCAGTAAATATCAATGTTGGTGGATCGGATTATCCGGCTACCAACAATGCAGATGGGACCTGGACATTGGCGGCAGGTCAGATAGCTAGTTTGGCAGATGGAACGTATGATGTTGTTGCTACTGCTACTGACCCATCAGGTAATACTGGAACAGATGCTACATTGGATGAGCTGATTATTAGTCCTACTGTAATTACCATAGATGCAGAAGATGTTACTTCAACGGGCTTTACTGCTAGATGGAGTGAAGGACTTGATGTCCAAACTTATCAGGTTGATGTATCGACAGTTGCTGATTTCTCAACTTTTGTCACTGGATTCCAAAGTACACTTATCAATGCTACCAGTGCATCTGTTACAGGGTTAGACTTTGGTACAAACTACTACTACAGAGTTAGATTGGTTAATACTTCGGATGAGGTTTCTGATAATTCGAATACTACCCAAGTAAAAACGATCATAGATCCAGAAACCATAGCCGATTCCACAGCATTACGACAAATCTATGCTGCAGTAAATCCTCAAGGGCTTAACTGGGAAACATCAAGACTTAGAGACTGGGACGGTGTTGATTTAGACGCTGCAACTCGTACGCGAGTTGAGGTTGTAAATATCAGCGGGACAACCGCAGCTGGAGATATGCCTAATCCGTTTACAGGAGGAGCAGTAGGAGGCTTATCCAATCTATTAAATATGGATGCTTCTGATAATGAGTTAACAGGATTAATGGACTTCTCTGGGACTGGCATAACTACTTTGAATGTAAGTGGTAATAATCTTCAGTTTGATGATTTAGAACCTGTTGCAAGTATTGTAGCTGTGGATTACTCTAATCAAGTTGCGTTATCATTTAATGAGGCAACAGGTGGACAAATCGAAGTGAGATATACCAATGATTACTCGCTTTCAATAACCGTTGGCGGTTCTGCTAACGAATACACTTGGTATAGAAATGATAGCCCAATTAGTACTGGTGATGATTTTATCATCAACAATGCATTCGGAGTTATTCTAGCTATTGATTTCGATAATATGGGTACATTCAGAGCCGAAGTAACAAGTGCATTAGTTCCTGGCTTAACGCTCGATGTAGATCCACAAGATGTATTCGCTATAGCTGATATGGAAGTTTCTGTTGTGGACTCTGATGGCAATCCATTGACAGAACCACTGGATGGATTTATGCTTGAAACGACTCGAACGTCAACCGGATTTAGAGTGCTTGAAACTGTTGAAAATGTTACGGCTTCAACCTTTACATTCCCTGATGTTGTACTCGGAGATTATATCATATTCATAGAATCTGACTTATCTCTTTACATACCTACTTACTTTGGAGATGTTTTCGAATGGACAGAAGCAGATACACTTTTCTTTAGAAGCGATGACGTGATTGCTATGCAGATGGTTGAAATTCCAGGACCGACTGAAGGCGATGGAAACGTTGATGTTTTGATAGAAGAAGACTTCGGAGATGATGAAGCTCGTGTTGAAGCACGTAGAAGAGCATCTAAACGAAAGTGCGGTTTAAGAAGGAAGCGTACTGGTGGACGTACTGGTCAAGATGATGATGAGTTTGAACTCATTGCCTACGGTGAAACTGATGACAATGGTGAATTTCAATTCGGTTTCCTACCTTCCGGGACATACAGATTCTTCGTTGAATATCCAGGTATTCCATTAGATGAATCATCTTTCGTGGAGTTTGAAATTGGAGAAGCGGGAGTTAGTGATACAGACTTCAAATTACAAGCTTTCGCAACAGAAGATGGTATCGAAGTAACTATCGAAGCTGTGCTCGGAGTTATTCTTGAATACTTCAAAAACCTAGAAATTTATCCTAACCCATCTAGTGAATACCTGAACATCAGGTATCGTCATTTGAAGTCTAAGGATGTGACTGCTCAACTGGTTGATCTATCTGGAAATACTAAGTGGTCGCAAGATTTACGAAATGGATTTGATGGAGAAATTAATATTGATGTCACTGATTTCGAGGAAGGTATCTATATTTTAAGATTCTTCGATCGTGAGGATCCAAAAGGAAATGTAGTAAGCTTCCGAGTGATCGTAAAAGATTAAGATTCCTAATCACCTATATCTGAAGGGGTGGCGTATGCTGCCCCTTTTTTGTTGCTACTGTGTGGTAGATCAATATACCGTGAAGACGGTATTCATATGACTTAAGGCAGTATCTAGTTTTATCCCTGAAATAAAACCGTCTAAATATGTCTGCCATGAAAGCAAAACTGATTTTAATCCTATTCTTTTCCACCTTGTTTGCAAGCGCCACAGTTATCACGGTTGATAACAACGGAAACGCACCATCAGGTGTATATACCAGTCTTTCAACCGCTATTGGAGACGCCACAGCAGGTGATACCTTATTGATAATTCCTAGCTCTTCTACTTATGGAAATATTAACATCACTAAAG
This sequence comes from uncultured Roseivirgaceae bacterium, assembly GCA_964634415.1. GTDB lineage: Bacteria > Bacteroidota > Bacteroidia > Cytophagales > Cyclobacteriaceae > Ekhidna. The sequence continues at coordinate 26,722 of CAZWLS010000007.1, forward strand.
AATTAACACTAATAGGTGTAGGATTCAATCCTGACATGGAAATCCCATTTACTAGTATGGTGGGTAATATTACCATTCAGACGGCCGCTAGCGGAACTAAAATTATTGGACTGGAAGTCACTGGTGCCTTGACTTTGGGAAACACGACAGGATCTTTGACTAATATAGTTATCGAAAACAATCGAATTAACTACATAACGCACTCAGGAATTAATAGCTTAACAAACGTATTAATCCGCCAAAATGTAATTCAAGTAGCTTCTACGTTTACACCCACAATAACCCTGAACGTGACAAATCAGGCGAACATAATTGTTTCTAACAACATCTTCTCGGCATTGAGTAATAGCGTAAACTATAGAGGCCCATACGTATTATCAGGAGGGGTTACATTCGATCATAACGTACACCTTGGAGGGTCTTCGATGTTTGCTTATTACCAACTGGTTAATTGTCTAGCTACGAATAATATCTATGTAACCTTAAGCCCTCGCTCTCAGCAAAATAGTACAAATGTTTTCTACAAGAATAATTTGTCTAATAGCTTTGCTTTTTCAAGTATTACAGGGACCAATATCAGTCTTGATTCTAACATTGATACTACAGATCCTACGTTTGTAAACCTTCCATTAAATACCATCACATACAACTACACGCTGGATCCCAACCTTAGTGGTGGCTCCGCAGGAGAAAATGCAGGAACAGATGGTACTAATCTTGGCGTAGATGGTGGAACATCACCATTTAAACTATCAGGTTCGGTTCTTCCTGTAGTTAGAAGATTTGATCTTCCTTCCAATATTGTTGAAGGCACTGATGCCAATGCCTCTATTGAAGTAACTGGAAATTAAGTCAACCATGAAGAAGCTACTTTTTTCTATAGCTCTGCTTATAGGACTGGAAGAAGTCTGTGCTGCTGTCATAGTGGTTGATCAAAATGGTCACGGTGATTATACCACTATTAATGATGGAATTCTTAATTCCATCGCCGATGATACCATCTATGTTGTCAGCTCTTCTGGATCTTATGGAAACTTTACATTGAACAGTCCAAGGACATTCATAGGTAATGGGTATTATGGTCAAAGTCTGGGCTTTGCTCCTTCATCTACCCTTGGCAACGTGACCTTGAATGCCGGGGCTTCTACCTCTGTATTTTCTAATTTGGAGATTGGTGCAATTACCTTCAATGAGAGCAATATATCATTTGAGGCTTGCAGGATTACCGGAACTTTTACTATCGGTGGAGCAATAGCTAATATCTCATTTGCCAAGTGTTTGTTCTCATCTACAATAAGTATTCAAAGTGCTTCGGTTTCATTTGAAAACAGCATTTTCAATTATCCAAGTGCTGGTAATATGATTACTGTTACCACTACCGGTGCTTCTTTCAACTATTGTACATTTTATGACGGAAACCTGTCACTTAATACTTCCACGATAGCCAATTCTATTGTTAATTCTACCAGGGTGGTACAATCTCCTGTGATCGCGACTGATGGAATAGCCGGCAATAAGGTGGATACTGAGGGGAACTTATTGTTCGAAACAGCTCAAGGTCAAGATCAATTTTTTCAACTGCAAGCAGGGTCTCCAGGATTGACTTCCTCGTCTGAAGGATCTGAATCGGGAGCATTTGGATTTCCTGCTGCTCAACCAGAAGATGTTTACCGACTATCAGGGATCCCAAACATTCCTAGAATTACAGGACTAGACTATAATGCTGTAGGAACTACAGGGTCAGGAATTAGTATTCGAATTCAAGCCACCTCAAACTAACTGCTATGAGAAAGATCATAACAACTATATTTCTTTTGATAGGGTTAGTGGCTTCTGCACAAAACCTAAGTAAGATTTCGGTAGAGATTTTTAAAGATGGTGTTTCAGTAGATATTCAAGAGTTTACCTCTTTCACACCATCATCTACAATTGATGAATCGATATCGTTAAATACGTCTGCGTTGACCTTTGGCCTTCACAGTTTTGTGATTGCCGTTGAGGATGTAAATGGACTAAGAAGCATTCAATCGTCGGGGACATTTCTGATCGAAGAAGCAGTCACTTCCAATGCTAACATTACCGAATTGGAATATTTTATTGACACAGATCCGGGAGAAGGCATGGCTACTCCGATTTCAATTTCTGCTTCAAGCTCGATCTCAATTACTCAAAACCTTAATACTTCAGGGTTATCTGACGGGTATCACACATTGTTTCTGAGAGCTAAGGACGAAACTGGCAAATGGGGAGCTTATAAGTCTTATGCTCTTTTCATTGATACTTCAGTCGGATTCAATGATATCGTTCAGGTGCAAGAGCTTGAATATTTCGTTGACAATGATCCGGGGAATGGAGCAGGAACTCCAATTGCAATCACTCCTTCTGATAATGTTTCAATCAGTCAACTATTAGGTTCTAGCGGGCTAAGTGATGGATTTCATACATTTTTCTTAAGAGGAAAATTACAAAATGGATCTTGGGGCCCTTATCAGTCACAAAGCATCTATGTGGAAGCCAATGTAGGATATGATGATGTGGTGATTGTTGAGCAACTGGAATATTTCATAGATACAGATCCTGGTTTAGGTATGGCCACACCAATAGCTGTAGCATCATCAATGAACATAAGTACGGTAGAAAGCTTGAGTTTATCCGGTCTTTCAGAGGGATTTCATACTGTTTTTTTAAGAGGAAAATTACAGAATGGAGCATGGGGCCCTACATCGTCATCAACCGTATATGTTGAGCCATCTGTCGGCAATGGAGATGTGGTGATTATTGAAGAATTGGAGTACTTTATTGATGTGGATCCTGGAGCGGGATTGGGTACTTCAATTTCGGTTACTTCTTCGTCAAATATCTCTACTAATGAATCACTAGCTACAAGTGGTTTAACACCAGGATTTCATACCCTATTTTTAAGAGGTAAGCTTCAAAATGGAGCATGGGGTCCTTCTACCTCACAGACAATATTCGTTGAGGTCAATGATCAAAGTGGAGTCGATCAAATAGTCGAAGTAGAATATTTCTTCGATTCGGATCCTGGAGTAGGTGGTGCTATGGCCGCTTCTGCAACCTTGCCAGCGACTATGATTGATGAGTTAATTTCTGTGAATACAGCTGGGCTTTCAGTAGGAGCGCATACCGTAAGCGTACGAGCAAAAGAAGCTTCTGGCGCTTGGGGACCTTATTTTACAGAATCTTTTACAATAGATGCTGCAACTCCGGCTATCACTGTATTTACTCCAAATGGAGGTGAAACGCTTACTGAAGGTGAAGACTTTGAAATCACTTGGTCAAATGTTGGATTTCCTACGAGCGATTTAATTGAAATCAGATTAAGTACTGACGGCGGTAGCAATTATTCTATCATTAATGATGGAACATTTGCCATGTATAATGGCAGTTATACTTGGACAGTTCCAAATTCGCTTGGCACCAATAATTTAATTCAGATTGCAAATACCACATTAGCCATCACGGATGAAAGCGATGCCGTTTTTGCTATTGAAGAATCAATGCTTCCATCCATCACCGTAGTTACGCCAAATGGAGGGGAGACCTTGACAGCAGGAGATTCATATGAGATAACGTGGACAGAAGAGAACATTCCAGGCACTGACCTTATTGAGATTCGATTGAGTACAGATGGTGGTAGTAATTACTCGATCTTGAATGACGGTACCTTCTCGATGTATGGCGGG
>CAZWLS010000008.1:0-28807 GCA_964634415.1 uncultured Roseivirgaceae bacterium
CTTCTGCTGTGTAGTTGCCTGCTAAGAATTCGCTGGGCTGCGGCTCACCATCAAATATTGATCTATCATCTAAATCAAGAGCACCTAAGTATTCTGGAGTAACAAAATTTCCTGCCTGGAATTGACTGCCAGCAAGGTAATCTCCATCTGTCTGATCAACGGTAGGTACAAGATTTAAAGTTGCGATATTGGTGTCATCATCAAAAGCGTACTCTATAAAGTTGTTATCTCTAAATTTCTCTTTTCCTCTATACTTAGCTCCAAATTTTAGGAACCCTCCATCTTTAACTTTTACTGGTAGTTTAAAATCTATCTGAAAGACATTGTCTATTTCAGCTGTTTCCTGAAATTCTCTTTCAATTTTATCAAACTCGTAGTTTGAATCAGCTCCATCAGATGAATTTGATGGTGTGATTAAGGGGAACCTTGGATTGGAAATATCTACATCTAATGTGCCTCCTGCAAAATCAGTTTCATAGACAATGTATCTTTCATCAGGACGTTTTTCCGAGGCCTTTGCAATTGAACCCATCCAACTTACATCAATCAATCCTAGGTCATGCTTACCTCCAACAGAAAGCATTCTGACACGCTGATCTTCCAGTCTTCTATTGTCTACTCTATCATTACCAACACCTCCTTTAGTTTGCCTAGAAGCTTCTCCATAATAGGCTGTTGGAGCACTATTGGTACCATTTCCAAAATCTGCTGAACTTACTTCTGTTCTTAATCTGAAACGATTTTCCCAATCATCTCTCCAGGTATACATACTCTTTACAAAGAAGCTGTGGTTGTCATTTAGCTCATAATTAAGATCTAGTGCCGCACTTCTTCTCACACGCTGAATTTGATACTCTCTGATATCCGTTTCCTTAACGTAAGGTGCAACTTCATAATCCTCACCATCTGCAGTATTTTCAACCTCATTATCCCACTCGGCTTCAATATTATCAGATCCAATTTGATCATTTCTATATGATCCGCTAAAGATTACGCCTAGTTTTCCAAATCCTTTTCCGACAACTAGACCTCCATTGTATCCAAGTCCATCACCAACTACCGACCTACTTGTCCCAATATTACCCGAAACCCTGAGCCCAACTGGAGGTGTTCTGGTGACAAGATTCACTGAGCCTCCAATAGCATCAGCATCCATTTCCGGAGTAATAGCCTTATTCACCTGAACAGTTTGAATCATATCTGCTGGAATCAGATCCATCTGAATGTTTCTGTTGTCACCTTCAGCAGACGGCAATCTATTTCCGTTTAAAGTCACAGAATTCAGCTGTGGAGACAGACCACGAATGATGATATTTCTTGCTTCGCCCTGATCTCCTTGCATAGTGATACCAGGAACACGTTTAAGTGCATCTCCCATGTTAGCATCAGGGAATCGACCTATTTGGTCAGCTGCTATCACATTTGTAATGTTATCATTAGTTCGCTGCTGATTAATTGCCTTAGCCTGACCTTTGAGACGATCACCCAGTACAATAACTTCTTGTCCTTCAGTTGCTCCTGGCTCCAGATCGAAATCGACTTTAGTATCTCCAGAAACCACTACTGATTGTGAAATTTTTACATAGCCTAAATAAGAAACTTCTAATGTATAATCACCGGCTTCAATGTCAATGCTGTAATTTCCATCACCATCTGAGATGCCGCCAACAAATTCTTTTTCAAGAACACGAACTGTAGCGCCAGGAAGGGGAAGACCAAATTCATCTGTGACTCTACCTTTTATACTTTGTGCAAATAATGAAGTGATGCTAATCATCAAAATCACTCCAAGTAAAATTCTTTTCATTTTAAATTAGGGATTAGTTAATCCCGCTAATGTATTGGAGCGACTTTGCGAAAAAGTGAGCTTGGATTTATCAAATGATAAAGAAAAGGGTGCTAAGATTAACAGCTATTTACCTTGCTATTAAGAATGTTAATGGTGTTTTACTAAGATCAATCTAAGTAGTTGAATCAGTGTTACTTAGACTTATTTGCCAATTGGCCACAAGCGGCATCAATATCTTTTCCTCTGCTTCTCCTTACACTCGTGTGAATTCCTCCTTTGATTAAGTGATCTGCAAAGCGATCGATTGTTTCTGGATCGGCTTTAGTAAAGGAAGCTTCTGAGATTGGGTTATACTCTATGATGTTAACTCTGACACCAGGTACTTTTCTTGCATACTTCAACAACTTTTCGGCATCTTCAATAGAATCATTGAAGTCATAAAACAATATATACTCGAAGGTGATTCGATTGCCCGTCTTATCAAAGAAATACTGAAGTGCCTTAAGCAAGGCATCCAAGGTATTTGTTTCATTAATAGGCATGATGGTATCACGCTTTTTATCATCGGCAGCGTGCAAGGAAAGCGCTAAATTGAATTTGACCTCATCGTCCGCCAATTTCATAATCATCTTTGCGATGCCCGCTGTTGACACTGTGATTCGCTTTGGAGACATGTTAAGCCCATCTTCAGATGTAATCCTATCAATGCCTTCCATCATTCCTTTGTAGTTGAGCAAAGGCTCACCCATGCCCATGAAGACGATGTTAGAAAGTGCTTTATTATAATGCTCTTCTGCCTGATCTCGAATCGCTACTACTTGATCGTAAATTTCACCTCCATCCAAATTTCGCTCTCGTTTCATGTATCCCGTAGCACAGAATTTACAGCTCAGAGAGCATCCAACCTGAGAGGAAACACAAGCAGTCATTCGTTCATCTGCAGGTATCAATACGCCTTCAATAAGATGCTTATCATGAAGGCGAAACGCTGACTTAATTGTGCCATCGTTGGAAAGCTGCGAATTATCAATGGTGATGTGATTGATGGAAAATTCTTCCTTTAGCTTATCCCTCAAGCTCAAAGAAATATTAGACATCTCATCAAAAGACTTTGCTGATTTGGTCCAAAGCCATTCCCATACTTGTTTAGCACGAAATTTCTTCTCGTTGTTTGCCTCAAACCAAGTCATCAACCCCTCAAGTGATTCTTTCCTGATGTCCTTCATGCTGCAAAGGTAGGTAGGATCTTCTGTAACCATTTTACTCCTGCTATAAGTTTTTCACTATACTTTCTAAGAATCTAAAAGCAAATTTTATCTCGTAGCAAAGCTTTAAAACTGGGCTGTGAGTTAAAGGTTAGCTATTTTCGTCAGGTGACTCTAATCGATAAGTTAAATTCAACTGTAGGTAAGGCCGTATCATGGCTAACACTGCTATTGGTGCTAGTAATAGTGATCGATGTGATCCTTCGCTATACCTTAAGCATTACATCGGCAGCCTCCTTTGAATTAGAATGGCACCTATTTGCAGGAATTTTTTTACTAGGTGCAGCATATACGCTGCAGCAGGATAAGCATGTAAGAGTCGATGTATTTTATGATCGTTTTTCGGAAAGAACAAAAGCTTGGGTAAATCTTTTAGGTGGCCTATTTCTTTTGCTCCCCTTTTGCACAATAGCCTTTTGGGAGTCAATTTCTTTTGTTCAAAGCTCATACGAACTTGGAGAGATTAGTCCTCAACCAGGAGGCCTTCCAGCCAGATGGCTGATTAAATCAACCATCCCGATAGGATTTTTACTATTAGGGATGCAGGGAATTTCTTCAATCACCAAATCAATAACTACCATTTCAAATGGAAAAGAGTAAAAAAACTAAAACCAACGAAGAACAAACTCCCCAATGGCTGAAAACCATTCAGCTGAACAGTTGGGAAGCAGAGCTACTTATATCGGCGTTGGTACTTTATGCATTATTTCAAATCCCAGACTATTTGAACACCACCTCTTTACAATCTTTTGAGAGAGGGAGCAGGATGCATAGGCTTGTTGACTATTTAAACGACGCAATTCAGCTCCTAAGTTTTGGGTACATACTACATATACTGGTAAGGGGGATATGGGTAGCTTCGGTAGGACTCAGCTATGTTTATCCCAAAGGTGTAGATCAAGATTCACTAAACTTTAAGGGAAACTTTAAAAGGGAGTTAAACTCCACGGGTTCACTCGTGAAAATGGTCTTGAGATTGGAGGAGCTGTCCTCAATTATTTACGGTGTTTCTTTCATCTTCTTTGGTACCCTGCTAGGCTTTGTTGCACTGATGTTCTCATTTCTATTCTTTGTTGAGCTCATAACCCCATTGATGAATAAAAGTACGAGTATAGCTGGTGCTTTTGGGATGGTCATCCTATTCTATTTTTTTCTGACAATCCTAGTATTTATTGACTTTCTAACAAACGGACTCTTTAGAAGAAAGAACTGGTCCGCAGATTGGTTTTATTGGGTCGCAAGAATATTTAGAGTAGTCACCCTTTCTTTTCTCTATCGTCGTTCACTTCTCGTACTGATTTCCAATACAAAAGGTTGGAAATCTTATTTAATCCCTTTCATCGTTTTGGGTGTTACAGCAGGATATCTATACATCGTAGATATGCGTGAGGATAACATTAGAGATAGCTATTTCCAACGAATGGAAGTCGGAGATTATTCGAGCTTCAACTATGAAAACACAAGAAATAAAAACGATTACATCATCACCACGATCCAATCGGACATTATACATGACAATACTTTAAAAGTATTTATGAAGGACTTAGGTTCTTTCGACGGCATTTACATATTTGAAGGGAAGAAAAAAGTCGAAAATGGAATTTGGGATGGACTACCTTCAGACAGTATCACCGCATATTTTGGCAAACGTCTGACTGTGCAAGTTGATAGCATTGAAATTAAAGAGCTCAATTGGTTTAAAACACAGCATCCTACCACCTATGAATTTGGCTTCACTACATTCATAGACCTCGAATCATTCGATAGAGGTGCACACTTCTTGAAAATAGGCATAGACACTACTGGTCTGAAGCCTATTGCAAAGAATATTGTGAGGAAGAAAAACTATTCATTGCAGACTATTAGCAACATATATTTTGTGTACGATAAGCCGTGATTGAGTATCTACCATTAATCCTATTTGGGGCAATATTCTTGCTCATTCTGTTCGGATACCCCGTCGCATTCACATTGGGTGGTCTTTCGATAATTGTTGGATTATTGGTTTTCGATGCAGACTTCTTCTATCTCCTCTCGCTGAGGATTTATGGGACGATGCAAAATTTCGTACTGCTGGCAGTCCCCTTATTCATATTTATGGGGATAATGCTAGAAAAATCTGGAATTGCAGAAAAGCTATTGCATACAATGAGTATGCTATTCGGAAATATACGTGGCGGCTTAGCCATTGCAGTAGTTGTGGTAGGAGCTATGCTTGCAGCCTCAACTGGTATTGTAGGAGCTACTGTTGTTACCATGGGATTAATCAGCTTACCAACCATGTTAAAAAATGGCTATGGCCCCAGAATAAGTACGGGCGTTATTGCATCTTCCGGAACCTTGGGCCAAATCATTCCTCCTTCTGTTGTGTTGGTTTTGCTTGGCAGTGTTCTTAATGTTTCAGTGGGTGATCTATTTCTGGCAGCAATAATACCTGGTGTAGGTCTTGTTGCCATTTACTTATTATACATCATTGTATATGGCCAAGTATTTCCAGGCAGAGTACCTAAAGTTTCTATAGAACAACTTCAAGCGTTTCGGAGCCAAGGATTTACCGTAGAAGTTGTGAAGTCATTTCTCTTCCCGCTCATCCTGATTTTAATTGTATTGGGGTCAATTTTTGCTGGCGTAGCTTCACCGACAGAGGCTGCAGGAGTTGGAGCTTTTGGAGCCATGATACTGGCCATCATTAGCAAAAAATTTAATCTGGGAATGCTAAAAGAGGTAATGAAAGAGACCACGATGTTAACCTCCATGGTGTTCATGATTTTGGTAGGTGCTACTGCATTTTCGCTAGTCTTCAGAGGTTTGGAGGGAGATAAATTCTTATTGAGCCTCATTCAAAGCGCAGATATGAATGCTACAACGTTTTTAATTGTGGTCATGATTATTGTTTTCATTTCTGGATTTTTCATTGACTTCATAGAAATCGTTTTCATAATTGTCCCCGTTGTGGCTCCAATTTTTGTTTCGCTTGGCGTCGATCTTGTTTGGATAGGCATCTTACTTGCCATCAACCTTCAAACTTCATTCTTAACTCCACCTTTCGGCTTTGCATTATTCTATTTGAAAGGGGTGGCTCCGCCAGAAGTAAAAACACGACACATTTATCAAGGAATTGTACCTTTTGTAATCATACAGCTGCTGTTTTTAATCCTTTTGATAGTATTTCCCAATCTGATTTCGATAATTTAAGGATTGGATTCCTATGATTTTGAGAATTTCTATCATATTGATATGCATAGTTGCTATACATGACAGCCAATCTCAGGAATATGTTTTCACGAGACTGACCGAAGAAGAGGGACTTCCGGGCAATGAAACCTCTTGTTTCCTTAAGGACAGGAATGGTTTCATGTGGATCGGCACAACAAGCGGCTTATGTCGGTATGATGGCAAGCAAATTAAGTCCTACACTAAGGATTTGGGTTATGATATATCAGACGATAATATCAATTCAATCATCCAAGATGATAACGGAATAATTTGGATTGGTACCAATGGCGGCGGGTTAAATAAATTGGACCCCGCATCTGAAGAATTTACTACATTCAAGCACGATCCAGATGACCCACTATCTATTCCGGGCGATCGAATCAGAAAACTTGTCAACGGTGATGATGGTACAATTTGGATTGCATTTGATAATGGAATAGGTCTTAGCAAATTCAATAAAAAAACTGAAGTTTCTGTAAACTACGACCCATTCAGCATGATCAAATCTTCGGGGGTCAAAGCGATACGAGGTATGGTTTGGGATCCTAAAAATCCAATGACGTTGTGGTTGGGGACGACCAGCGGTCTCATTCGATTTGATATTGCGAAAGAAGAATTTGAATTGATTGACCATCCACTAAGAAAGATCGACAGGTATGGTCTGTTCGCGTTGGATCAAATTGATGAAAATCGATTAATAGGAGGATTTTTTCATGCCGGTCTGGATATATACAACATCAATAAGCAAGAATGGGAAAACGTATATTCGGATCCAAAATCGCCAATTAGAATATTTGACCTTGCAAAAAAATCAGAAAAAGAATTTTGGGTAGCAGCAAGAAAAAAGGGGTTAGCAGTATACAATATCGATGACAAAAAATTAAGATTTGTTCCTTCAGATCTAAACAATTATTCCACCCCATTTCCTGGGTTTACAATTGGTGTTTACAATGAAGAAGATCGAGTTTGGGTAGGTGGAAAGTACGGTGTCTCCTATTCTAATATTAAAAGCGATGCGTTTCGTTTCAAACATATTTCGTTAGCAGGGATTACAGATCCACTGATAATCGGGATAAGCGAGAAATTTGACAAGAAATACATGCTTGCATTACCTCTCAAAGGGCTTTTAGAGTTTGATAAAAAATCCAATCAAAGCAAGATTCACACCATCGAAAACGAAAGCTCCGCGTTCTATCAGATGCTAGAAAGAGAAGATATCATTTACCTGACTGACAGAAATAGGTATTTGTATGCTTTTGATAAAGAGAATGCCTCTTTCGAAGAGATTCAAACTCCAATAGTTGATCAAAGAAGACTCGCAATAAGAGCAATCAAAGAGTGGACTGACAGCCACGCAATTATCTTAACCGCATATGGAGGTGCTTGGAAATTGGCGTACAAGACTAATGAGGTTACTCCATTAATGCCTGATTCAAATACTGATGAATGGCAGCAAGATTTATTGTCTCATGAAGATGGAACATTATGGATTGGTGGGACCAAAGGGATAGTTAAGTATGACCCGTCCACCAATGAAATTTCAGATATTGCACTAGAAATTATCGATAGCAGAGAAAAACACATCCATACGATGGCTCAAGGTACTGATGGAGTCATCTGGATTGGCACTTCAAGGGGTCTTATAAAACTTGAAGGGGAGAAAGAGACCTTATACAACGTTCAAAATTCTGAACTTGCCGGAAATTTAGTTTTCGATATTGTTATTGCTGAGAATGATTTGCTATGGTTAAAGACTCAGAAAGGGATTAGTAAATTCATTCCATCTGAAATGAAAGTAGTCAACTACAATCGTGCAGATGGCATCGACCCGGCAGGAGTACTGATTTCAAACGGTGGGGATGTTCGCTATGGCACTTACAATGGGTATTTTGTTCTGAGCAAACAAACCATCAACAAGTTAGACGAAGCACCGGTCGTTCACCTTCATACTTTTCAGGTAGCTAATGAAGATTTTGAAAGTGAATATGCCATTAACTACACTGAAGAAATAAACCTGGAATATTGGGAAAATTTCTTCTCCTTCACATTCTCAACTCCTAACTTCAAAAATCCTGACAGGTTACAATATTCCTATCGATTACTGGGACTGGATGATGAATGGATTACAAACAATAGAAGGTTCGCAAGTTTCACAAATTTGGATGGAGGCACATATACTTTTGAGGTAAAGGCTAGAAGTATTGAGAGTGATTGGGGGCCTGCCAAATCAATTAAAATTCATCTTGCATCGCCATTTTGGAAGACCTGGTGGTTTTACCTGATTTGTGGATTAGTAATTGTTGGATCAGGGATTCTAATTTATAAACTAAGAATTAGAGCTATTCAAAGAATGGCAGATTTAGCCGCACAAGAACTTCAGATAGAAGCTTTGAAAAACAGGTTTACTGAATTGCATACCAGTCCTGCTGAGATAGCTGTTCAATTAAATTTTAGGGAGCTTAACGAAAAATTGAATAATCCTCTTACAATTAGAGAATTTGAGGTTCTGAGGTTAAGTCTTGAAGGAAAGACCAATGCTGAAATCAGCGATGACCTCTCGATCTCTATTAGCACAGTTAAATTTCATCTTAGAAATACTTACTCAAAAATGGGTGTCGGCAATCGAAAAGAGGCTTTTCAGTACATGCTAAACACTTGATTTTACAAAAACTAACCCATAGGGTTAGGAAAAAAATGGAATTAAGGGCTGTTTTTTGAATAAAAGCCGCAATGAAGTCCTTAGTTCCAATCTTAGTTTTATTCGTCACGTCACTATTCGGGCAAAACGATTTAGATTCAGATCTCCTTAAATCTGAACAGGCCTATAAAAAAGGCAATTATGACAGCGCGCTATTCTATCTAAATACCGATTTACAAAATATATCGAAAGAACTATTAAGACTTAAAATTTACTGGAAACAAGGAGAGCTCGAGAAGAGCTTATCTGGCATAGATCAGCTTTTAGACAAGACTCAAAGCGAAGAAATCAGAATCAATCTTACTCTTTTAAAAGGAAAAGTTCTATTCAGCAAAGGGCAGCCAATGTTGTCAGTGAAACTTATGGATTCGCTAATACAGCGCATTTCTAGCCCCGCGCATCTAGTAGAGGCGATAAATACGAAATCCAAAAGTCTGATTTGGGCGGGCGAGTCGTCAAAGGCCTCTGTAGTTAATGATAAGGCGGATAGTATCTACAAGGCTAATGATTTGAGTTTGCCGATTCTGCTTGGCAATATTTACAATGTCAATGGAATCTTGTTTTACTTCAGTGGTGATTTCGATCAGGCAATCAAATACTTTGAACTTGCAATAGAAGAGAAAAAGAAAGTGCTTTCAACTACTCATCCAGACATCATTGCCCTGTTTGGGAATACAGGAGTGATGTATAAAAACAAACAGGAATACGACAAAGCACTCAAATACTATGGGTATGAATTAGAAAACTATGCAAAGACAGTAGGTGAAGATCACCCTTTGGTAGCCACAACCTATCAGAACATAGGAAATATTTACGGTTCTAAAGCAGAGTACGATCTCGCCCTTCAGGCATTTAATAAGTCTTTAAAGATCCGTCGAGAAATGCTTGGAGAGGAAAACCCTCTTACACTTGACATTTATGAGTGGATAGGAAACATCTATGCAGATATGGGAGAATATGATCAAGCTCAAACGACCTTTGAAAAGGTGCTCGAAGGAAGAATTGAAAACTTTGGAGAAGAAAACCACTTCGTATCCCTTACTTACTACAATCTCGGTGAAATATTTTACTTGCTAGAACGCTATGAGCTTGCACTGTCAAATTTCAGAAAAGCTGCAAACATTGGTGAGTCAGTATATGAGGAAAAAAGCTATGAGCATGCAGGGAATTACAACGGAATTGCCATGTCTCTTGACAAACTAGGGGAATTTGAAAGAGCTAGAAAATTCTACTTTTTATCGCTCGAACAGTCGTTCCCTAGCTACCAATGGAATGGAGATGCGACAAAGCCACCAAGAATAATTAACTATTTAAGATTTGATGAAGTATTTATTTCACTTATCGGACTTGCAAGGTCACATGCCGCAACAGAAAATCATGAGGCATTAAAAACCTCTTTAAAATTTATCGCAACTGCAAGGAATCTGATAGACCTTCATAAGAGAAGTCTGACTAATAAATCGGATCAAGTGAGGATCTCGAGAAGTGCAAAAGAGCTAGCAGATATTGCCATTGAAATCAATTACAAGCTTTATCAGCAAACCAATGAAGAACAGTATTTGGCTTCTATTTTTCAGTGGAGCGAATATGTGAAAGGGACAACTTTGTTAAACACTATATCGGATCAAAAAGCGAAACAATTTTCAGGAATTCCAGATTCCTTACTCGAGAAAGAATACAGATTCAGGCTTCAAAAAGATTCATTAAAGACGCTAATAAGTGAGTCAAACGAAGAGAATGGTAACGCAAGCCTCATCTCCTCTTTGTTGGAGTTAGAAACCAACCATGAAAAATTTATAGCCATTTTAGAGCGACAATACCCCAGATATTCGGAGTTAAAGTATGGATTGAAACCGATATCATATCATGAAATCTCAAAGTCCATATATGACTCAGATCAGGCAATAGTTCAGTACTTCGTATCGGAACAAAAGCATGTTTTTGCTTCAATAATTACCAAAAACAACCACATTGTTGTGACATCAAATTGTCAAAATCTTTTGGGTCAAATTGGACATTTTAGAAAATCACTGGATGAAATCGATGAATCTAAATTTGAAAAATATTCTAAAGAACTATTCAAATCTATATTCCAACCATTGCAAAAAAATCTTTCAGGAATTAAACATCTGACAATCATTCCGGACGGAATTCTCGGGTATATACCTTTTGAATTGCTCATTGATAACGAAGGAAAATACCTTCTTGAATCGTATCAAATTAAGTATGATTTATCATCCACTATGCTTGCCCAGCGGATTGAAAATAATTCTTCCACTAATAAATTGCTTGCTTACGCCCCAGAATTTGGTAATTCAGATGAGACGAGTAATCCTTTAATACCAGTGCGATCAAACGCTCTTGAAGCATTACCAGGTGCAATCAAAGAAGTAGAGAATATAAAGACAGTATTAAGCGGTGAGCTTAGAATTGGATCGCTTGCAACCGAATCGTTATTCAAATCAGAATCTAAAAAGTTTGATGTTCTTCATCTTGCCACTCACTCTATCATAAATCAAAGGGATCCAAACTATACAAAATTGATGTTTGCTCCCGACGAGAAGGAGGATGGAGCACTTCACATTTACGAACTTGAAAATTTAACCTTAAATGCAAAATTAGTGACACTAAGCGCCTGCAATACGGGTATCGGAAAGATTGCTGAAGGTGAAGGTGTTATGAGTCTTGCCAGATCCTTCAGATCAGTTGGGGTTCCTAGCGTGGTGATGAGTTTATGGCCAGCATCCGATAAATCAACACCAAAGTTGATGCAATATTTCTATCAGAATTTGAAAGACGGTCAATCTAAAGATTTGGCACTGAATAATGCCAGAAAGCAATACCTCTCAGAAGCAGAAGGTAAGTCTCGACACCCATTCTATTGGGGTGGCTTCGTACTTATTGGAGATAATAGCCCAATTCAAACAGAGCAAAAATTTTATGGTTTTTTCATCCCAATACTTCTAACCTTTGTAGTAATCGTGGTACTGTATTCAAGAGGAAAGTCAAGAGTGGTAAAGTGATATACCCTCATTGAAGTCATCAAGCTTAGTTAAATTGGTTATATGAAACGCACCACCATTTTCTTCATGCTTCTGTTGATTTTTGGGAAAGCTTTATCCCAATCACAAATAGTCAAAGACAGTCTGACTGCAGAAAGCTTCTTTAACAAGGGTGTCAGCCTAAGGGCAAATGGTTCTTTTGATGAGGCCATTACTTCGTTCGACTCTGCGAAATATTATTTTATGATAGCGCAAGACACAGGATTGTATTTCATTACGATCACTGATATTAGTTGGTGCTACATACTCAAAGGTGAATTTGAAGATGCAATGAATTTATGTAATGCTGCACTGGAAGAAGTGAGGTCTTACGACTTTGATTCTGAAGGAATTTTTTACCGTCAAATGGGGATAATTACCTCAAGTCAATCTGATTATGAGAGCAGCCTTCAATACTTCATAAAAACTAAAGATGACTTTGAACGGAGATACGGTAAAGAGCACAACAGATATGCCAGAGCGTTAGAAGATATTTCTATTACTCATCACAGGATGGGACAATACGCCAAGGCTTTGGAGTATCGAATGGAAGCGCTAGAAGTACAGAAAAAAAACAAGTCTTCCTTAATGACTCAAATAAACGCCAACCTAAACCTTGGTGCCCTATACTACGATATTAGCGATTATACCAAGTCTCTTCAATACGGCTTAATTGCATTGGAGCTATCCCTTTCTGATCCCAACCAAGTGAAAACCACTACTGCTGATATTTATGAAAATGTTGGCAACTGCTATAAGTCGCTAGGACAATACGAGAAGGCTATACAGTACCTCGAGAAGACCATGTCTATACGAAACGAAATCTTTGGTGATTCCCATTATAAGATTGCCAATACGTACCAAAATCTTGCTTCCTGTTATACTCAACTTGGGAGAAAAGAAGAGATGATAGATGCATATGAGAAATCTTATGCCATGAGGCAAGAAACACTTGGAGAATCTCATATTCGGACAATAGAAGGCCTGAAACATCTTGGCATTGGTTATCTGGATATTGAAGACTTCGAAAAAGCCGAATCGCTTTTGCTAGAAGCACTTGATCAAGAAAATGCCCGATATGGTGAAAGTCATATACAAATAGCGATGACTTTAAACAACCTTGGCCAACTCAACAGGAGAAAAGGCAATTATGACAAGGGTATTGAATATGGCCAGAAAGCTGCTGAAATGTTCAAAAAACTATATAAAGGAAATGGTCACCTTTTGAGTCAAATCTACCTTTCACTGGCAAGAACATTTTTGGAGAAACAAGATTTCGAAATGGCCATCGAGTCATTAAACAAATCATTCGAAGCCAATGGAATGAAGCTATCTAATGATGCATATGCTCCTCCTCATGTTGAATATTATTCAGGGTTGAGAGGTGTTCTGGAGTCCATGATGCTTAAAGTAGAAATTCTTGAAAAATCGGATTTAGATTTAGACATCCCAAAACTTGTCATGCAGCATGTTGACTCGGTTTCCTCGATGGTCAACAGAATTAAGGATGATTTCGGGAACCAATCTGATCTATTTTTCTTGATCAAAATCTACCATGATTTTGTAGATAAAGCTGTATATCATACCTACACAGCATATGAGGAAAGTCAGGATGAAGAACTTCTTTATAAAGCGCTGGAATACATTGAATCTTCAAAAGATAACCTGCTTACGCAAAAGCTATATCGTATCAATGTAAGGGAATTCTCTGATGTTCCTGATTCTCTTTTGCTACAGGAAAAGATTCTTCGAAGTAAGATAGAAGCTGCTAAAAATAAGTTAGCCTCCACTGATTCATTACGACTCGCATTCAGTGAAGAAATCTTTGACCTTAACCACCAACTAGATCAACTATCAAGGATTTTTAAGGAAGATTATCCATCATACTATAAGATAAGTTATGGCGCCGGTGAAGTAAATAGTACTGAATTGAACAGTTATCTTAATGAGAGTGAATCTCAGATTCTGGTTTATTTCTCTGGTAAGGAAAATTTATACTCAATGAACCTTTCTAAGGATAATAAGACCTTCAAAAAAAATCTGAAATCCGAAAATTTTGATGAGGCTATTTACTCATTTAGAGAAGCGATTTCTAACCTAAATGATCAAAGCTATGAACAAAAATCAGTCGACTTGTATAAGCTTCTAGTACAAGATAAGGAGGCATTAAAAGGTGGTCAACGTCTGGTGATTATTACGGATGGCTCGTTATCCACTATTCCATTTGAACTGCTTCAAACAGAAGACAACAAATTCCTTTTAGAAGAATATAATATTACGTACTCGAGCAGCTTAAAGTACCTGTTTTTAAAATCAACACCTGACAATAATTCGAAGTACCTGGGCTTCGCTCCAAGCTTCACACAAACCTTGGCCATGGCTGATCCAGTAAGGAATGAATTGTCAAAAATTCCTGGAGCTATTGAAGAAGTGAATGCCCTTCAAGAACTTCTTGAGGGACTATCCTTTACAGAAAATGGAGCAACCGAGACCAATTTCAGAAATATTTCGGACCAATACGGCTTAATACATTTGGCTACTCATGCAATCATTGACGATGCTAATCCTGATGCTTCAAGACTGGTGTTTAGCTTAAATGAAGATACACTCAATGATGGTTATCTGCATGCGTATGAAATCTACAATCTTAAGCTGAATGCTTCACTAGCTACCTTGAGCGCATGTAATACTGGCTTTGGAAAAATTAATCAGGGAGAGGGTGTGATGTCTCTTTCTCGTGCATTTGCCTATGCTGGTGTTCCGGCTACATTAGTGAGTTTATGGCCGGCTTCAGACAAATCCACTCCTCAGCTAATGAAGCTTTTCTATCAGAATCTGAAAGAAGGGCAATCCAAAGATGAAGCATTAAACAATGCTCGTAAGCAATACTTAGTTACCGCTAAAGGCAAAGCAAGACATCCATTTTACTGGGGTGGTTTTGTCCTCATTGGTGATAGTAGTCCTATAGAAGATGATCGAAACCTACTGGTTTATCTTATTCCATCACTCCTGATTGTTGTGATGATTTTGACACTTTACAGAAGAAAGAAAAATAGTTAAAGCTGAGCGAGCAAAGCTTTAGAGGTAGCAGCGAATTCTGATTGTCCATCGCCTAATTCTTCAAGTAATGGAATTGCTTTTTCTTTATTTCCAATCTTAACATGGATGAGAGCAGTATACCAAGTTGAAGGAGTCTTATAGCTAGCATCTTCGAGTTCAATAACTTTCTGAAAGTCTCCAAGGGCATTATTAAATTCCTTAATCTGCAGATATGAAGCTCCTCTGAAAAAATAATCTGAAGCTAGGAGAATCTCCAACTTGCTAAATTCTTCGATAGCTATGTCATAATCACCAGCATCATATGCTGCATATGCAAGACCTCTATTAGTTAGATTTTCTTCACCCCTGGTCGTTGTCAGCTCATAGTTAGGATAGGTTTCGTAGTACTGATCGAACAGTGAATCCTCTTCCTCTGTGAGGTAAAAAACAGATGATACGACAAGCAAAATAGATGCTGCTATGCTGAGGTATGTCGGATTAATCATTCTCTTTCTTTTGTTCCCTTCTTCAAAGCCAGCAACCTTTTTACGAAGTTCAATTCTTACAATCTCATCTCTGACACCTAGTTCATACGCCAACTCTTTCTTTTCCTCAGGCGAGAGGTTTTTTTCAAAAGCTTGACGCTCAGTGTCACTTAATTTGCCTTGAATATACTTATTTCTTAACTCATCCATCGGCTAATGGTTTATTTGTTTCCGATCTAAGTTTTTCCATGCACCTTTTTTTAGTGGTTCTGGAAACCGCCTCACTTTTATGTTTCATAAGATCTGCTATCTCACTCATAGATCTTTTTTCAAAATAAAACAGTCTTAGAATCTCTCTACAATTATCACTCAGTGAGTCAAGCATTGATCTGGTTTGATCCCTAGCATCTTCATAAGTTTCCGTTAGCTCATCATCCTGTGCTAAAAATCTGTAATGCTCAATCACGCCAGCTTCATGCTTTTCTTCTCTGCTAGAAGCATCAAATTGCTGCCTCACTCGATTCTTACCAATCCCAAATAGGTAGGTCTTCAATGAACTCCCAATCTCATCCAAGCTACCATTCATGATCTTTTCAAAAAAGATTGTCAGCGTATCTTGATAATGATCGAGTGCATCATCTTCCGATATACCAAACTTGCCAATACTCCATCTTACAAATTCCGATCGGTACCTCACATATACTTGCTCCATAGCCTTGGAATCTCCCCCACGGATATCAGCAACTACTTGATTATCACTTTTTCTAAAACTGATTTTCACTGATTAGTCGACAACTGATGGATTTGTGAACATTATTTCAAATAAAAATAAAAAAAACAGGATTCCATGTTCACATTTTAAGAATGACATGACTAAGGGTACGAACTTAAATCGCATAGTCATGAAAAAAGTCTTAGTTAAACTACTCGTGCTTATCTCATTTTTAGTAATTAGCACAACTATTAAGGCTCAGGATGTTAACATCCCTGATGCCAATTTTAAAGCTGCACTTGTTGCACATGTCCCATCAATTGATACCAACAATGATGGAGAAATACAGGTAAGCGAAGCCGAAGCTTTTGATGGTACGCTATCGCTATTCAGCAAAAGCATATCAGACGCTACTGGGCTCGAGGCATTTACAAATATTACCAAACTCCAAATCGGTTCAAATAACCTTACCTCACTGGATATCAGTGGAAACACTTCAATAACAACACTCTTTGCTAATCACAATCAGCTTACAAGTATTGATTTATCTAGCAATCCGTTGATCGACACGCTCAATATCCAGAATAACTCATTGACAAGCCTAGATATTACAAATCAGGCCAATCTTGATTACGCCATTTTTAGCAGCAATAATGTGAGTTCATTTAGCCACCATCCAAATTTTAATACTTTGGCTTGGGCATTTGGATATGGTGATAATCCTATTGCTAGTACGATTGATTTCACTAGCTACCCCAACCTTGGTTATTTACTAATAGATAATAGCGGACTTACAAGCATTGATGTAAGTGGTATGTCAAGCTTAGTTTATCTTTCATGTGCTAATAACTCCCTCACTTTTTTGGATATTAGCAATGGGAATGAGATCTTTTTTCTGAACGCACAAAATAACAACTTGAGTTGTATTCAAGTAAGCGACCCAGATGTTGAGATAGCCAATCTATTCATAGATCAAGGGGTCTTTTTAGATGTTAACTGTGCCAACCCTACAGTAAAGTTCTCTGACGCCGCTCTCAAAACCGCTCTTCTTGGAATTAGTGGTGTCGATGGAGATTCCGATGGAGAAATTAGCCAGGTTGAAGCAGGTGCTTTTTCAGGGTCTTTAGACCTAAGCTCCCAGGGTATCACCGATATCACTGGCTTAGAATTCTTTACTTCAGCTACTGGGATTGACCTTTCCGGAAATGCATTGGTGAATCTTAACTTGAACGCTAATACAGCACTTACATCAGTCAATGTATCCAACAATGACTTGAAGTACTTCTCCATCACCAATGGAGCCAACACAAGTATTGTCTCTTTCGATGCAACTGGTAACAGTAATCTAAGTTGTATATCCGTAGATAACCCAACATTCTCAACTACTAATTGGACAAGCATCCCTGTTGGGACAGGGTTTGACACAGACTGTATCGTTGATATCCCGAATACGAATTTCAAAAATGCTTTGCTCACACACTCACCAGTTATCGACACAAATGATGACAATGAAATCCAGGTTTCTGAAGCCCAATCGTTTAGTGATGAAATAAATTTTTATGCAAAAAACGTTGCCGATGCCACAGGATTGGAAGCATTTACTAACATAACCTCAATTCGAGCCGGGTTTAATGCCGTCTTGACGTCAATAGACCTTAGCCAAAACAAGGCAATAACAAACCTTGAAATTGAAAATTGTAGTCTTAGCTCTTTAGACGTCACTGAGAACACCAAACTCAAAGTAATCACAGCATACGGTAATGATATCACAGCAATTGACCTGAGTCAAAATACAAGACTTCTGGACGTATGGCTTAGCGGCAACCAACTCACGTCACTTGACTTAAGTCAAAATGATGCGGTTAGAACAGTACGCATATGGGACAACAACATTTCCAGTTTCACTCCATCTTCATCAGCAGGCTATAGTGAATTGTCTTATGGAGAAAACCCGTTTACTGCCTCATTCGATTTCACTCCATACGCTTCTACATTATTTACATTAAATGTGTCCAACTCAGACATGACTTCATTGGATGTTAGCAGCATGACTCAGCTCAGAAGCCTCTTTGCTGACAACAATAACCTCACCACCCTTAATGCAAATAATGGAACAATTCTATTTAACCTGCGCGCGCAAAACAATGATGATTTGTCATGTATATCTGTGTTCAATATAGATGTACCGGCAACTAACCAGTTATCGGTAGATACTGGAGTAAGCTTTGAGGAAGACTGTAATAACCCAGCGCTAAGAATACCGGATCCGAACTTTAAAGCGCTCCTTTTATCTCAAAGTCCAAGTTTGGATCTCGACTCTGATGGTAGAATAAGTACATCAGAGGCTGCTGCCTTCACTGGTACATTGGATGTAAGTAATTCTGGAATCCTCTCTTTAGTTGGTATCGAAGCGTTCACTTCCCTTACCGGATTGAATTTGGACAATAACCAGGTTATTACACTTGACTTGTCTCAAAACGTTGCGCTAACATCTTTAAGTGCAGCTAATAATGCATTGACGGTTTTTAGAATTGATAATGGAAACAACTCTGCTATTTCTTCTTTCGATGTGACAGGAAACCCTGACCTTGATTGTATCATGGTGAGTGATGTGACCTTCGCTCAGAACAACTGGACCAATATTCCGGCAGGTTTAGGTTTTGGAACAGATTGCGCTGTAAATATTCCAAATGCTACACTTAAAACCACTTTACTGACACATTCACCAACGATCGATACCAACAGTGATGGAGAAATTCAAATAACTGAAGCATTTGCGCATACCGATGATCTTTTCATCACTGCTAATAACGCAATTACTGATTTGATTGGAGTTGAAGCGTTTGTTAATATCACTTTCCTTTATGCAGGAAGCAGTAATCTTCTAAGTGCCAATGTAACGCAGAATACAAAACTCAGAGAGATTAGAGTTTTACACAATCGGAACCTTACTGAGATTAACCTCACTACGATGCCTGACTTATCTGAAGCATGGCTATCCAGTCAATCCTTAACTTCAATAGACTTAAGCAATAATCCCAATCTCATCAACTTGTACATTGGGGTAAATGACCTGACTGAATTGGATCTTTCAAACAATCCTAAATTAGAAATACTCAGCGCTGGTCAGAACTTAATTGCGTCTATTGATATCAGTCAGAATACGGCATTGAAGCAGATTTTTCTGAATCAGAATCAACTGTCTTCCTTAGATATTTCGCATATCACAGGATATACAACTGGTAACATTACCACAAATGCAGCTCTGCAATGTGTGAAAGTGCATAATATTAGCTATGCGACTGGTAGATTGGTAAAAGGGACAAATACCTCGTTTTCTGAAGATGACTGCCCACCCGCAATTCCTGACTTGAAACTTCTGCAAGCTTTGCAAGCTCATAACCCTGTGATTGACACCAATGATGATGATATTATACAATTAGATGAAATGCTTGCCTACTCAGACACACTGTTTTTGGCTTCCAAGCAGATCACGGATTTAACAGGACTTGAAAACTTCCAAAACATTATTGGACTAGTGTTAAACAATAACGCTTTAACTTCTATCGATCCAACTCCATTCACCAAACTTGAATACCTGAATGTTCAGAGTCTTTTTGGAGGCGGGCTTACAAGCTTGGACCTGAGTGCTAATGTGGATTTGGAGCATCTTAAAACTGGCTTCAATGGGCTAGGAACACTGGATGTTAGCAGCAATCCAAATTTGAAAGAATTATACTGTCAAAACTTATCTCTGACAAACCTTGATCTTTCGAATAATACACAGCTAACAACACTTGAAGCTCAAGACAATGATTTTTCAACGTTGAATTTGTCGGCGAATACGATGTTGGAAATTCTAAACTTGAATAACAGTCCGATTACCTCTCTAGATCTAACACAAAACACAGCGCTACAAAGATTGGATCTTCAACTCGCACAGCTTTCAAGCCTTGACTTAACCAACAATAGTGCTTTGACTCGATTGTCCATCCAAAACGCAAGTATTGAATCACTATCAACGTTAGATCTTACTAACCTTACAAATTTGGAATTCGTAGATCTAGCTACTGTGGGACTGTCCTCAATTACGTTTGGAAACAGTCCAAATCTGACCGACCTTATCTTGAACGAAAACCCTCTCACAACTGTCGATTTAAGCTTGCTAACCGGTTTAGAGGATTTGAGTATTTATGAGACAAATACATTAACAAGCCTTGCTTTAACCAACCACCCCAATCTAATTCAGATTGATGCTTACGACAATGCCTTAACAAGTATAGATTTATCAGGATGTTCAAGCTTAGAAGAGGTTTACATTGAAAACAATCAATTGCAGACAATTGACTTCTCGAACAATCCATTGCTTTATGAAGCATATGTATACAACAATCCATTAACAGAAATTGACTTCAGTAATAACCCAAATCTGTATTCACTCGATATTTATGAAACCTCATTGGAGTATTTAGATTTCAGCCAAAACCCGGATCTGAGATATGTATATGCCCATGATAATAACTTATTTGGCTTCAATATCGCAAACGGTAATAATACAAATATCGATGGCTTAGAACTATACAATAATCCAAACCTAAATTGTGTGACAGTAGATGATGTAGCGTATGCTGAAGCCAACTTCACAGATATCGATATGGGTGTTTCTTTTAGCACCAGCTGTCCAAACTATGAAAATGAAATCTTAGCTTTCACTTTCACAGGTATTGATGGTGAGGCAGTAATCGATGCGGCAGAAACAGCAGTTGATGCTGTTGCAATAGCTGGTACAAATATTACCGCACTTGCACCAACTTTAACTTTATCAGAGGGGGCAACTAGTTCTCCGAATAGTGGGATTGCACAGGATTTCACTAATTCGATAGTGTACACGGTAACAGCCGAGGATGGAACAGAGAAGGAGTGGGACATTACCATTACCGAGGCCATGGCAGATCCTACTGACATTTTACTTTCTTCTTCCTCAGTGGATGAAAATAGTGGACCAGGAACAGTAGTCGCCACATTGTCAGTAGCAGATGAAAGCTTCCTGGATTCTCACGACTACTTTGTGGTTGGCGTTTTAGAAAATGATGACTGGCGATCTTTTGAGATTGATGGATCTAATCTCATTACTACTGATTTCATTTCATTTGATTTTGAAACAAAAAACACTTTCACTTTCGAATTAGAGGTTAGAGACAACTTTGGCGGTATCTACTCGGAAGATGTGACCATCACAGTCAATGACGTAAACGAAGCTCCTACTCAAATCCAACTTTCAAATCAGTCCATCGACGAAAGTAATCCAGTTGGAACACTAATTGGAACTTTGTCAACAACAGACGTGGATGCTGGCGATACACATACATATGGAGTTGAACTCGGGTGCGATGCGTGCGACTTGGCTGAAACATTCCCATTTATAATTGTAGGAAATGAGCTTCGTAGCAACATTGAGTTCGATTACGAAAATCAGAGTAGCTATTTGATCACAATCACTTCTACTGATGCGGGCGGACTTACAGATGAGCAGGCATTCGCAATAGACATTAACGATCTTCCAGCCTCCATCACATCACTCGATCTTACCAACCAGTCGATTAATGAAAATGAAAGCGCAGGAACTACAGTAGGGTCTCTCTCAACAACCGGTGAAGACCTGTCTGGAAATTATACCTATACATTGGTATCAGGTGATGGAGATACCGATAACGCTTCGTTCACCATTACAAATAGCGACCTTTCGACTGCTGCAAGCTTTGATTTTGAAACAAAGAGCAGTTACAGTATCCGCATCATGACCGATGATGGATCCTTAACCAGAGAGGAAATATTTACAATTACGGTGTCTGATGTGTCTGAAGCTCCAACAGATATCTCGCTAAGTGTATCATCAATCGTGGAAAATAATGCCATTGACGATGCAATAGGAGCCTTCACAACTACAGACGAAGATGGTGGAGAAACTCACACTTACAGCCTTGTAAATGGAGATGGCGATGATGACAATGGTTCCTTTACAATATCTGGTGATGCAATTCTAGCAGCAGAAGTCTTTGATTTTGAAACTAAGGATTCCTACACTGTGAGAATTCAAACTAATGATGGCAATGGTGGGATCTTTGCCAAAGCTTTCACGATTACCATTGACAATATCAATGAAAGTATCTCTGTTGTATCACCAATAGATGATCAATCATTAACCGAAGGTTTTGAGTCTGCTGATATTGATTTGAGTGGTGTATTTGTAGATGAAGATGGAGACGCACTCACCTACACTGCGGAAAGCTCGAACAACTCAATTATTTCGGTTTCAGTTTCCAATTCAACATTAACCTTGACAGAAGCAGGTACCGGTACGATTACGATTACCATTACTGCCGATGACGGCTCTGGTCAAACTACTTCGAACTCATTTGAAGTGGAGGTATCAGAAATACCGCTTGGATTAGATGAAGAGATTTCAATTGAAGTTTATCCAAATCCTGCAACAGATTACATCAACATCAATACAGACAAAAAAGTAATCATTGATTTAATCAACCTGCACGGTCAAACGATACAAACCGTTGATGGTACGAACGTTCGAATGGATGTCAGAAATATCAGCACCGGAACCTATCTCTTAAAAATCTCAGATGGTAAGTCTTCTGTTACAAGACGAATAATTAAGGCAAACTAAGGCAGCATTAGCTATGGCTATTGCGATGGGTCAGCTCGGGGAGCTGGCCCTTTTTATTTTCTATCCACGAAATGGACTTCTTGAATCTTGTTATTTGAGACCTTATACATAACTATCGCATAGATCTTTCTCCCCTCACCGAAAGTTACCTCCTCGTGCTCCACTACAGTATTTGCTACCGCAATACGATTCAACAAGTTGCAATTCAAATCAGGGGTTCTATCGAACATTGTACCATATTGTGCACGCATAGTCTCTTTGCCTTGGTATAGAAGCTCTCTATTTTGATTATACACTTTTACGGTATCAGAATATGGTACCAAAAATGCCTCAATATCCCGATTGTTATAAGCTTCTAATTGTGCATTTGCAAGTTCCTCTGGCGTCTGAGCTAGTGCGATTAAGCCCATCAGAGTTGTAACTATGGAGAGTTTTAATCTTATTTTCATTTTTACATTATTTGATCATAAAAAACACGTTCGCTTACATTCATCCAGACGTTCACATCTTTTCTAAACTTTTCAAACGCTTCATATACTTTCTTGCTAGGAGCATCTTTTTCACAAAGTTCCGCAAGTGCTTCTTTGGTATATCCTTTCAGTTGTTCCAATACTTCAGATGGAAATGGAGCCACGGTCACATCTGTTTCATTGATAATCTTTTGAAGATACTTCCCATTTCTAGCATCAAACTCGGCTCCCATCCAACGATTGGTGCGGTAACACGCTGTTCGTATGATTTCTTGTAAATCTGATGGTAGCGCATCAAATTTTGGCTTATTGATAAGCATCTCCAAAGCTGGACCTGGCTCATGCCACCCTGGATAGTAGTAGTATTTGGCTACATTATAAAATCCCATCAGATAGTCATGAAATGGACCAATCCATTCAGTGGCATCTATTACACCTCGCTCAAGGTTCGTATATATTTCACCGCCCGAAACGAGTACTGGTGTACCACCGGCTTTTTCCAAAACCTTAGCCCCTAATCCTGGGATTCTCATTTTCAGACCTTTCAGATCTTCAATGGATTTTATCTCTTTCTTAAACCAACCTGCCATTTGCACACCTGTATTCCCACAAAGAATAGGTTGAATATTAAACGGCTCGTAAAGTTCTTCCCACAATTGCGAGCCTCCTCCTGAAATAATCCATGAGCCCATCTGTTGCGCATTCATTCCAAATGGAACAGCGGCGAAAAATTGGGCTGCAGGTACTTTTCCTGACCAATAGTAGGCGGCTCCATGATTCATTTCTACAGCTCCATTACTTACTGCATCAAATCCCTCTAATGCAGGAATCAATTCTCCTCCACCGTAAACAGTAATTTCCATCCTTCCTCCAGACATTTGCTTTACCCAATCAGCTAGCAGTTTACATCCTTCGCCAACCACCGGGAAGTTGGGGGGCCAAGTAGTAGTCATCTTCCACCTGTATGTGTTGTTAAAATTTATGTACGGACCTTGGGAGGTTTCCTCCGACTTGACACATGAAGCTAAGGTGGTAGCACCAGCTGCTGCTAATGCAGATTTAGTGAGGAATTTTCTTCGTTTCATGCATGAAAGATAGGAACCTCTTATTTAAATCAATTCTGAATTAAGAATCATTCGAACATTCCTTGAAGAATTTTATTTGTATGTATGTACATTTAATTAAAATCAAGAAATATGAAAGGAACTGTAGCAGCAAAAACACCTATTCCTGTTGAATTAGAAGCCGGTAAAACTTATGCTTGGTGTACGTGTGGTCATTCTACAAAACAACCATTTTGTGATGGGTCGCATAAAGAAACCGACTTTACACCATTAGTTTTTACAGCAGAAGAAAGTAAGACAGCCTATTTCTGTACTTGCAAGCAAACAGATAATCCAGGTTTTTGCGACGGTAGCCACAAGGCACTTTAAGCGAATATTATTTTATCTCTTCTGTGCCGTCTGCATGGAGCGCGAATCGGCCTTTATCCTTGGGATGAACAAATTCATCCTTAGGCCATGGCCATCCGCCAAATTGCGTACGTTGATACTCTCTTATTGTATCATAAATCTCTTCTTGGCTATTCATAACGAATGGCCCTTGCTGAACCACCGGCTCACCAATAGGTCGACCCTGTAACAATAAAATGTGCGCTTCTCGGTCTCCATTTTTAATGGTCGTCTCAACATTTGCATTTAGATCTGCACCCTGATCAACATTTAGACTTTGATCTCCTAGTGTAATATTTTCCCCTTTATAAAAATAAATAGAGCGATTAATTGACTCTTCAGCGATTGGCAATTTCAATTCACCATTCGCTTTGATTTTGATTAGCCATATAGCAACTCCATTTTCGTCATCTGCAGCCCAAGAGTCGGGAGTTGTATCCAATGACTTGGTATCGTCAAAATCCCCTGCAATAATTGTCACCTCTGCATCCCTCGTTTTATGAATTGGAATATCTTCCTGCCACAGCATTTTATAGTGCGGCTCTACGAACTTGCTACGTTTAGGAAGGTTCAACCAGATTTGAAAAAGCAATAACGGATTGCCTTCATCATCATTCACTAGTGGAAACATTTCAGAGTGAAGCACACCTCTTCCTGCGGTCATCCACTGCACGTCTCCATGGCCAAATCTACCAGTAGCTCCCATACTATCTGAGTGATCCACTAGCCCCTCTGGCACTACCGTAATAGTCTCAAAACCTCGATGCGGGTGTTGCGGAAATCCAGGTACTTGTTGACCATGGTACATTCTCCAACCATCTTTAATGGTAAAATCTTGACCGATCATTCGTCCTTTGAAATGCGCTGGATCGGGGCCCATATTCCCATTTCCATTGGGAAATAAATCACGATGATAAACACAAAAAAGAAACGGATCTTGTGTAGCCCATGGAAAACCAAGTGGCTTGATTTGCTTGATTGCACTCATAATTGATCTGGATTTTACTGATAACTAATAACCATGCGACAGAGTTCATAATGGGTCCAACGTTAAATAATCATTACGCTCTTTTAACTCAGAGTCGAATTGATTTAGCCAACACTTATTTTTACTTCATGAATAGAATTGCGATTTTCTGTGGATCTAAGATGGGTAATGATCCAGCTTATGCGACTGCAACAAAGGAGTTAGTGAAAGAAGTTGTCTCGAAGGGAATCGAGATTGTATACGGTGGTGGAGACGTTGGATTGATGGGTGTAGTGGCAGAAACAGTCCTGGAAAATGGAGGCACAATCACTGGGGTTATTCCGGACAAACTGTATGAAATGGAAGTCGCTCACACTGGGATAACCAAGCTGTATCGGGTACGCGACATGCATGAGCGCAAGGCGCTGATGGCAGACTTGTCAGATGGATTCATTGCACTTCCAGGTGGTGTTGGTACCCTTGAAGAAATGACTGAAGTAATGACCTGGGCACAAATAGGATATCACGCTAAGCCTTGCGCATTCCTCAATACGAATGATTACTACGACCACTTTATCGCCTTCTTCGACCACATGGAAGAACAAGGCTTTCTCTATAAATCACTGCATGAGCAAGCCATTGTGGAGAGTGACGTGACCAAACTGATAAAACAAATTCTTTTGTAGCCACCCTCCTTTAGCTTATCTATATATCACTTGTCTTTATTAAAGCTGTATTTAAGGTTTAATGAAGATCTAAATCTTGATTTTTCGCTATCATAAACATCCTCAATCCCGCCGTAATACTGTAGCCAAAAGTCCTTCAACAAACGAAATTCTACTCCTAGATTCCAAAGAGCAGCTTTCATATTTTCTTCATTCCTGTTCTTGATTTGGTATTCTAAGTATCCTCTAAATTGATCAGAACCATAATAGGCCCTTGCACTTCCGGTGAAAATTTTGGCATCTAGTTCTTCTGGAGATTGGAATGTTCCTCCCACTAAAAGCTGTCCTTGCGAGCCAAGCCTCAATGATTGAGTGACCCAAATGAATAGGTTGTTGTATTGGATATTCTCAAGTAACGAGTCTGATGATGCACCAACCAAAGAAATTGCGAAATCAGTTCTGCTAGCATTCCAAGAATTTTTGTTAAAATCCTCAATGAGACTTTTAAGATTTCCTTCAAAAACTAACTCACCGTTATCCTTAGAAGCAAAGGCTCTTTTATCTTCCTTGAAACGTTCGAATTCCTCTTTCAAATCATTCGAATTCTCATATTCAGAAAAACATAAACCTTTGATAATTAGGAACTGGTTTAGGTCAATATTCTTTTCAAAAAATTCTTTGAACTCTTTCTGCTTTGTGGTGTCGCTATTGTATTCTCTAACACTGATATCGTTACAACTCCTCCACTTATTTAATGCAACTGCTTGTAGCTTATTCTCTACATCTGAAAAGTCATAAATTTTATCATTCATAAGTAGATCAGCATTCTTCCCCGTTATTTTGACTCGATATCCAACTGCCAACTTTGATGCTGGATTATCTTCACTTTCTCTTACTGAACCAAAACTGAAACTGGAGTTATATAAGATCCTCTTAAGCTTGCTAGTCCTATAATCTTCAACTGTCCATTTATCTCCTGAAAGTGTCTTCCATGGAGCAAAATCGACTGCAAAGTTTGCGGGAATTACTGCATTGGTTCCATTAAAAAATGGCTCGAAGGAAACCGCAAATTTTTGAACATCGGAAGGTCTCAAAATGTCACTCGGATCGGTCCCAAGGGCCTTAAATGCAGGTATATCTGGAACAGCAAAGTCTAGTAACAATGAATCGACTTTGTAATTGTCCAAGATTTCAATTTTTTCTTGGGTAAATGCTAGGTTTACTGCTACCACTAACCCAATAATTAGGCTGATTTTTTTCATTCTATTCCAATTAATTCAATTCCTAAATTCGGACGATGACCATTATCCCCCGGCTTAATCGTATCACTAAATGTGTCTTTACCAAGTTCTTGTTCTTCTCCATCTATCGTCTGATAAATGACTAATTCTATGGTATATGTATGCTCGTTGTTAGCTGCATGCACTGTACAGATTGACTCCAGAAATCTTCCATTATTAGCAGAAACTGGTTCGTCTTCTTTGTCTTTGTTCCTTAACCAAAATTTGTCATCATGTGCTTGCTTATTGTTTCCACTCTCAGACTGAACAATCTTTTCATCTGAAACGTCGGAAGACCATAATTGAAGGGTGTAAGAGATAATTACAAGACCATCCATTTTCATTTCGGCATGTAACTTTCCCCCATCATTATTAAATTCTACTTTTTCCATATTTTTCTATTCTAAAGTGTGTTAGATTTTCAACCACTCCTCAATCTTCCCCTTGTTTTCTTCAAAAAGTTGCTGGCCGAATGCTTTGAGTTTGGCCATATTTTCCGGCGTTGCACAATCCATGTCCGGATCAATATCAGTAGGCTTTAAATCTCCATCAATTCGAAGGTATTGATCCGGATTATGGATCGTTCCATAGATTTTATCCAGCTGATAATGAGCAACTTCTGAAGCTCCAGACATCATTATGTCTATAACAGGCTGAACCCATTCGGCCATTCCCCATTTCTTCGCCTTCTTATACGGATATGACTTCTGTGTATAACCGGTTCCAATTGAAAGGATTTTCATGTCTTTAGCTGTTGCCTCTTCACCTCCTATTTTGAAGATATTGCGGCCTTCAGCGTAGGCAACAAGTGCCGGATTATTGACAAAAACACCCCCATCAATAAGTGCAAAATCTGTCCCTTTTTCGGATTTAATTTGCTCACACTCAAAATAGGTAGGTGCAGCTGAGGTTGCTCTTGCTACATCTCGCACTTTGAAATTACAGTCCACATCTTTCTTCGCTTTATGCTGACCAAAAAAATGCCCCTTTCTATTGGCAATATCATAAGAGGTAATGATGCATGGCTTGAGAAGATCTTTTAACCAT
>CAZWLS010000009.1:0-28737 GCA_964634415.1 uncultured Roseivirgaceae bacterium
CTCCTAAAGGATCCTCGACTAAGGATGGACCTCCCGATCCCCCTGTTGGTATATATTCTCTTCTCTCCCATACGTAGCTATAACTTCCATTACCACCTTTTGGAGTTGTAGAATTAGAAATATTGGATGGATCAGAACCTGGACAAACGGTTTGGTTACCACTTATGGCACCCGCTGTTAAGTTCACATTTATAGTAACTGTATTTGTGTAAAGATTCTGGCCACAAGATGAAACTCTTCTTCTGAAAGTTGTATTTGTGGTCAGTGCTTGCGGCTGATAGTCTCTAGAAGTGACACTTGATCCAAGATTTGAAGGGATATCGGTAAAAGAGGTCTCAGTTCCTCGTTTCCATTGCCAACGATAGCTTATTCCATTCCCACCTGTTGCATTAGTTCCCACAACCTTTGCGGGTATGCTCCCCGAATTAATTGAACCACCACTGTAGCTAATTGATCCTTTATTAAGTGCCGCAGCTACATTGTAATTGATAGAATTACTGTAAGCTTCGCCTGTACCTGATCTAACCCTTCTTCGATATACGCGATTTGCATTGAGCGCAGGCGGATTGTAGGTAGATGATGTAGCACCACTAACGTCGTTCCATTCTAGTGTAAGCGACTCATTCCCATCATCAATTTGAGATAACCCTCCTTCTTCAGTCAAAAGTCCTCCACCTTCTATAAGAAATTGCCATTGATAAGAATATCCTCCAACGCCACCAGAACCTGAGCTGGAATTATTTATGGTGCCAGGGTCTCCTCCAATACAAATATTGGTACTAGTTGAAGCTGCAATTGTACCACCTAGCAAGTTTACAGTGAAAGCAATTTCATTTGAATATTTAGTCTGACCGCAAGAAGTAACTCTCCTTCTGAAGGTTGTATTTACTGTCAGCGCTCCCGGATTATAGTCCCTTCCAGTAGCCCCTGAAATGCTCGAGTAACCACCCGATGTCTTTCTCTCCCACTGGTAGGAATATGAACCATTTCCACCGCTGGCATTACTTCCAGAAATGTTAGATGGGTTTCCTCCAGGGTTAATGGTCCTACTACCAGCATATGAAATTGAACCTTGATTTAGATTCGGACTCACGGTATATGTGATCTCGGTGGTATACCTAGTCTGACCATCAGAGATCACTCTCCTTCTATATTTTCTATGATTAGTAAGCGATGGAGGGTTATACGTTGAAGAAGTTGCTCCAGGTACATTGGTCCAAGAACCATAAGAACTACCAGAATATACCCGATGCTGCCACTGATACGCATAAGAACCATTTCCACCAGTAGCAGATGAAGAATTATTAATTGTACCAGGATTGCCGCCATTGCA
This sequence comes from uncultured Roseivirgaceae bacterium, assembly GCA_964634415.1. Lineage (GTDB taxonomy): Bacteria > Bacteroidota > Bacteroidia > Cytophagales > Cyclobacteriaceae > Ekhidna. Next base: position 1,334 of record CAZWLS010000009.1, read on the forward strand.
TATCGAGGTACTAGTCGATGCAGAAGTAGTACCCTGACTAAGATTCACACGTATGGTTACTGTATTGGAATATTTTGTTTGGCTACATGAAATTACTCTCCTTCGATATTGTGTGGTTTTCGAATGGCTGCCAGGTTGATAATCCCTACTTGTTGCTCCTGAAATATTAGAAAATGAGCTAGCAGTTCCTATTTTTCTCTGCCATTGATATGCAACTCCCGAACCGCTTGCATTGGTACCTGTAATTTTTGAAGGTGTAGCTCCCACATTTACATTACCACCACTATATGAAATTGAGCCGGCAGAAACAGAGACTATACTGTAAGTTATAGAATTACTGTATGCTGTTTGACCTCCTGATATTACTCTTCTTCTATATGCAGTATTGGCATAAAGACTTGGTGGATTATAAGTAGAACCAGTGGCCCCACTAATATTTGACCAACTGCCCCCGGACAAATCACCGATGCCGCCATCACCATCCAATGTCAAAGGGCCATCACTTCCGCCACCTCCTGAGGAACTACCCGACATGACCTGCCACTGATAACTGTATGAACCACTACCTCCTGATGCAGAGGAGGAATTGTTAATGGTGCCAGGATTGCCGCCGTTACATATAGAAGCTGAAGTAGAATTGGATATTCCTCCACCACTTAAAGGAGCAGTCACAGAAACATATCTTGTTGCAATCACAGAAGAACCACTAATTGATGCTGTTGCTCGGACCCATCGTGAGCCGGAAGATGTCCACCTAACCGAAACTGAATTTATACTTTGCGAGGTAATTACTCCACCAGAAACAGAATAAATTGTACCTGTGTGTAGACCTCCAGAAGTAGACAAGCTGTAGGAATATGTGCTATTTAAGTTAACGCTCGTAGCGCCGTTAAGCGTGGCTGTTGGCGTACCACACACTAAGCAATCCTCGCCAAGCGATGGGTCATCGATCCGAATTTGACCATTACATATAATGGAACTAAACAGCAATGCAGAAAGCACTACTAATTTAATGGTGAGTATCTTCATATACGATTAGGTTTCTGTAACAATAGTATTTCTATTTTTTGATAAATAAAAGGGTTAACTACAATTACATATTCAATACGAAAGTAAAGTTGATAACTAACTAACGCCGTTAACAAAAATTAAAAATTTACTTTCAAGACGAAAACCTTTCGACTTCCAATGAATAAAGTGTATGAAATAAAGGACGAGATGTATTATCTATTGAACGAATAGCTAATCATCGACTCAGAATTACAATTCATTTTAATGAATGTGCATCAACATCAAACTTGACGTGTTGTTATAGTAAACCTAAGAAACCTACAAAAAAGCTATAAAACGCGCTGTTTGTATAGTTAATCCTGAATACCATCTCCGTCATCGCAGTTGGCTAAGATGCTCACTCTGGCAGTCTTCACATTCGTGCCGCCACATCCATCGCTCACCGTTACCTTGACATCCCATGCACCATACGTTGTTGTTCCCCCGGTAAGGAAACTACGTGATAAGCTTACTGCAGACTGATCATTCGAAGCGGTGATTGGTGACCAACTGCTGGCACCAACCTCCTTGTACTCCCAGGTGTAAGTGAAGCCTGATGAGCAACTTGGTAATTCACCAGGAGTAGCGGAAACAGTAACTGAAGACGGACTTCCATCCGGACAAAGTTCTGCTGCTGCCGGAGAGATACTCAAACTCCAGTCGGCTCCTCCGGATCCGTCATCCAGATCTCCGATGGACTTATCACCACAAGCAGTCACCGGAAGTATCATCGTTTTTTTAAGTAGTTCACCGCTGCACAAGTCTTTTACAGTTACCCTTACTTCAATGTCATAATTGGCAGTAGCATGTTCATCAAAGGCTGTTAATGGGAGCTCTACAACAGTAGCGCCAAGGTCTCCGAAACGTGTCCAGTCTACTCCACTCCGCTTATATTCATACTTTACAAACTCATATCCTTCGTAGCATCTAGCACCGTAGCCAAAGCCATGGGTAAATTGACCGGAACCATTATAGAATGCACCAGTTTCCGCTTCAACATTATTTCCACCATCATCGTCTTGAAGGAATTCCTCTGTACCATGGTCGTGGCAATATTCTACACCAGAAGGACCATTGATATTCAACGGAGCGATGTTGTCAAACACGGTAAGCGGATAGGTATCTGTGGTTGAGAGATCAGGGTGATCAAGATCCGTGACCGTAACGGTTATATTCTTTGTCCCTTCATTTGCATAGGTATAGGTTGCATACTTTGTATTAGACACATCTCCTGTCCAATCGAATTGTGGGCTACCATAAGTAGATCCTGTTAAATTAGCCTTGAGTGTGATTGGGCTATTGGTTAGGTTATATCCTGCATTTCCTTGAATCTCTACCGAAAGTCCGGAATTGGATTCCCCCACCGTATTGTAGCGATATCTTTTGAGGATAGACCCGTAATGATCTTTTGTAAGGAGTAATCGGTTTTGATCGTCGTAGACGTAAGACATTTCCTTACCATTTGGATCAGTTACTTTTTTCAATCTGCCCAGACGGTAGTATTCGTAAGAGGTCGTGCGCTTCAAGGATTCTACCCCCGGATCCACCGTCATGCTTGTTACATGCCCCCTGCTGTCATAGACATAACTTGTAACTATTCCATCCTGACCTGTTCGTGATGTCACCCACCCCTGGTCGTCGTATGCTAAGGTAGAAGTAACCTCAAAATCAGCTGGTTGGAATACGTAATCTGCGTTTTTCAATTCAGGCAAAATGGCGACATGACTCTCAAACGGCAAAATCATTGCGTTCTCGTTTTTAAATGTCGTTAATGAGTTGCCAGAAAACTTATACGCCGTTTCACTCGGCAAGAGCACTTTGCTTTCAGACTGAATTGGGACTGCAATCATGTTGATATTGACCATTTCATCCAGTACAGCAGGATCTTCAACAATGGTAATGTCATTCTTTTCAAACGGGTAATAAGTTCGGCTTTTGGTACCCTGAATTACCTGGCCATCGATGGTTGTCTCGCTCTCCACCAATGTTGGCAGGGTTTCATAGACCGATGAATACGTGTAGTCCGTTCGAGATTCACTAATCGGATTGCCAAGATCATCGTAACTCTTTGTGATCGAATGATCGAGGTTTAGGTTACGAGTTGTTATGTCATATTTAGATATAACATAATGAAATTCTAAGCTATTGTCTTGTAAAACCCCAACGTCTTCATCCAAGTATTCAAGGTGGAATGCATGATTAGATACTGAAAAGTCTTCTGAAGCATCATGAACAAAATGATTTTCTGACTCACTGACTAAACGGCCGAGCCTATCATAATTACTAACTTTCTTTTCAAGCCCAACATCAAAATACACCAATGTCGGAGTAGAAAAAGGAAATGTAGGTAGGCTTGGTATACCATCACTACTAGATTCAAAAGTATCTTGATATGTATCTACTGTGCAAGACAGCTTTTCGGCATATAGAATAGCTCGGTCACCTTCATTATTACCAGTACGAATGAATTCATGTACCGATTTTACTCCAGTTATATTTTCAACTTCTTCGACTGTACGATACCCATTTGAAGGACCATTAAGTTCAAAAACTAACGTATGAGAACTTTCAAAAATATGTGGGATACGGTTACCTGTAATTTCATTCGGATCATCAGGAACCACAACCACATGATCTGCTACATATTCAAAATCCAATGGAACATACTCACCTAGGTACGTATAAGACATGTTAGAAACGGTTTGATTATTCTCATCAAAGATTTTCATACTGTCTACTCTTACGCCTCCGTGTTCCCCATGTATGCCGTAATAGAATTCCTTATATCCTCCAGTCGGATAAATGATCTTTGTGAGCATGTTAGCTTTTGCATATTCACTTATCTCTTTATTAATTCCTGGGAAATCTATTCCATTTATATTAGCAGAACCATGCCAAGTATACATTTCTCCTTGGTGTGGTCCCCCGTTGTAGTAGCCCCAATGATCGGTGTAATAAGAATCCCTAGGGGGCAACTCATACATGTCTGACCCGTCAGGATGGAAATACGTGTCATTGATGTATTCAAATTCTGCAACAGGAATACCGTCACGAATTACACCATCCAACTTGAGTCGGTAGCCTTTGAGCGGAACATAACTTAAACCAAGAGGTGCTCCCTTAAAATATGAATCGGAGGAACTAAAGAAAGAATGATCCAACTCCGTGGTACTCACTATAGAACTTCCTTCACCAATGGACACCTTAGCAAGGCTCTTTCCATTTTCCAAATCATTACGTCCCCCATTGTAGTCAAATTTTATATAGCCCTTAGTAAAACCAATTCTGGAAATGAGTTTGGTCTCAATGGTAGATCTCTGTGTTACGAAATTGTTGCGATAATATTTATTGTGAAAATTAAATTTTAGAAAATCTGGATCATTCAAATCTGGCAACTCCACCTTTTCGTTAAAAACCATACAATCATCACAGTTTTCACCAAGAGTCTTTGTAACCATACATTCTGCATATAAATTGAGATCTGTACTTGCAGGAACCATGCGATTGACTGTCTCCGTAGTTATGGTATTGGTGATATAGGTGAATGTAATTCCTTCATCTACAGGAAGGTTGGGATATACAATTTTATCTAGATGCCAGGTAGAGATGAACTCACGTTCATTCTCGTCTAGATATTCATCGTTTTCAAAATTGTCTTTGAAATTAATTGTGGTTTTTTCGCGTGAACTTGCTGTCTGACCAAAATAATACTTCGTTCCTTGTGTATCAGTAATAACAAAGTAAGATTTTAGTTTATCCTCGAAGTGAAACTCAATTTTCACATCTGATGATGGAAGCGTTACAATGTCATTGGTGCTGTAGCTATCAGGGGTTATAAAAGCATTATCTAACGTCCCATAGATATCATCACAATCATCTAAGCAATCTCCAAGTTCACCAACAGGCAATCCGTCACAAGCGGCACGACAATCTCTCCGAAAGCTCCCATTTGACAATTCGAAAATGCTCTCTGAAAAAATGAATTTTCCGCCACCACCAGGAAAAGCAAAATGAAAAATATCCTTTTGCAAATCAAATTTTTGCTCACCAATCGCAATGTTACGAACTGTCTGATAATTAAGTTGTTCTGAAAATGGTGCATGTTCATCCGGTTGGTCTCTAACAATACGTGTGATGGACCCGCCAGCCGACAGCTGCCAACCAAGACCTGCTACACCAGAAATCTCGTTGACTTTAATGCCTCCACCCGTGTACTGAAGTCCAACTGGAACGGAAGCGCCATTGTTTGCGGTGGCCTCATATAAAGGAATAGAAACAGCTGCAACTCCATTGTAAAGATTCACCGGCGTGTTAATACTTTTAATTAAAGAGGACGCATCCGGTGAAGGCATCACTTGCGCAGATAGCGAAATGCTTAAAGTGAATAAGGCGAGTGTTAATTTTTTTTTCATTGCTGAAATTGGTTATTTCTAATTTTTTGGTTGGTGATTTTGCGACTGATTAATAATATTTATTATTGGCTCTAGTTTAGTTTGAGGTGAGTTCCTTCTGGATTATTCATTTAGTATCTAATACACATTTTTATTTCTACTTACTAGTTACGCCCAAGTCGCTCCTTCTCACCTCCTTTGCTGGAAGAATTGCGAGTTAAGAGGTACTATATTCTAATACAGCTTTCATTTTAAGACATCTTTTTGTTATAATATTCCGAAATACTAAACTCACCAGATTTCAGAGCTTCAAAAAAAGACTCTTTGGTTTCGAAGATTTTCTCTACTTCGTACGGATCATGTATCATTCCATAAACAGCACCTTTTTCATTCATTGAAAGATAGTTTCCATCTCCCAAGTCTTTAAGCACATAAAAATCACCTTCTTCTAACTCAATCTTAAATGTTGATTCAGTATCTAATTGACAAAGAATATCTGGAGAAACTTTACCTATTAGAGTTTTCAAAAACTCTTTCTCCTCATTCTTAAAATGCTTCTCTTTTATTTTCGAAGTATCAATTTTTTCAAAATCTAATTCTGAATATTTCGCATTCACTCTAAAACCTGCTAACATTCCCTCAAGAATGTGTAACTCTATTTGTTCAAAAGAATCTTTTACTTTATTCCAAACACCAACATCTTTCACTATAAACAATTGTGGTAAGGATTTGTCTGAATGTTTAGTTTCCAGTTCTGCATTTAAACTGAGGGTATATGTTCCTTTACCACCAAGCTGATTCACTTTTTTATCTAAAATAAATTCTTCTGAAACTTGGCTAATCAAATAGGAATACTTCGTTGGAAGTGCTTCAACTACTACTTTTAAAAATTCGTAATCTTTCTCGTTAATGAGCTTTTTTTTGCCGAATAAGTTAAACATCTATTTCCATTTTAGATTATACATTTCTTTTACCCATTTAGGAGCAAATCTAGCTCGATAAGGATCCATTTGAGCATGTCGTAAACTTGATTGAGGGGTAAGATTCAACCTGTTATTCTTCAACCAATTCGGAGCCCATTTAGCCCTTTGAGGGATAAACCTGTGATGAAGTTCTGTATACTGCTTCCAAACTTGTCCAGTCTTGGGATTAATAATTGGGTCTAATGTAGGCTTTACACGTCTCGACCAATATGAAGATTTGTATTGAGAGAATGTTTTTCCCCCTTTCAGGAAGCCAGTTCCTCTTGTAAGAAAAGCAGCTTCTCCGGCCTTTTCAATACCAAAACCTAAATCATAACCAATTTCATAGGCAGACATGTTCGGGATGTTTTTAACATAATTAGAGACATTACTTGATATATTGCTTGCCGTTTGGGATGCAAGATAATTGCCATAACCAGATCCTGAAGCCATAAGACCAAAATTCCCAAGGCTGTGGGCAAATGCCAGCCGTCCAGTTGCTGTACCAAGGCTCTTGAAAAATCCTATTGTACTTTCAACCCCTGCTTTAAAACCAGCTTTCGCTCCCAAATTTGCCATGTAAACATCATGAGCCAACCTACCGATTGTCGATGGCGCAGGTACTACTCCTCCTGATCCAATTGGCGTTAAATTAGGAGCCAACCCAACATTTTGGGCTGCTGGGTTACCTCCTACGTTTATAAACGGATGATTGAAATGAGTTCCTTCAATAGCCCATGTACCAGATCCAATGTTTGGACCTTGTGCAGATCCAAAAGCGCCAGCTCCTGCGCTTGCACCAACATATGTTGCTCCTACTACAGTTGTCGCTTTAAATGCAGTTGCGACTCCAGATACCTTTGCAGTAGTTACAGCAACTGAGTTTAAAAGTGTTGCTCCCTTAATTGATGACAAAAACTTAATCAACCCAGGAAACAACAGTGGAGGTATAAAAAACTCTCCGTCTGGATCCGTTCCAAAGTGTGGTAAATTCCCCATTCCTGTATATGGTGAACTAAACTGTCCTGCCGGATCTACTGCAAAGAAACGTCCCAAAACCGGATCATAGCTTCTGCTTAAGAAATCATAGTACCCAGTCAAACTATCATAGCTCGCATAACTGCTTTGATATAGCAGTCCCGGATCAATGTATCCCGAATTTCGCCAACTGTTGCTCGTTGGCAATCCAAACGGATAGAAGTCATTTACCTGAGATACTTTGAAACTTCTTATAGCACCGCTATGCGTGATCTTCAAGTCATCAAAGAAAACGTCTTTGTCTTCATTGGTTTCATTTACCAAATACACAAACAAATATCCCGGCTCATTGAAGGTCAACGTTCCGGATTCATATTTGGCAAACTTGTCCAAACTGGCGCTAGTCACCGCCTGATAGCCTGTACCATCTTCTTTAAACGTGTAGCTCGCATCAAAAAAGATGTATTGTACGTAGGCACGCGGTTCGTTGCTGTTCGCATCCTCGTTGGCAAACAAGAAGCTGCTTGGCGATGCCAAGGCATTGGTCAATGCGGATGCATTGTTTTCCAATCCTGTTCCCGCACTTGCACCTCCGAAAGCGGTGGCTAGTGCAGATGAAATGCTACCTACAGCTGTGTTGGTTGTAAAGGCATTGTTGTACTTGGCCCATACTTCAATAGCTACTTCATCGCCGGTTGCAATCGTTAAGACTTTGGCCGGGCCTACTTTCCTACCGGCAATGGTGCCATTTAATGCGATGCTTCCTACACCAAGAGGTGTGTGATTCTCAGCACTACTTCTTATATCATCATTAGGGAAGTCAAAATAACTTTCTTCCAATGATTTTCTAGACAATTCCATTGTTGCTGTGTAGACGTTACGATCTGGAAGGTCTCCAAAAGCCACTCGGTTGTTGCCTTGATGGTCGGTGTAGAAATACTCGTGGTGGTATTCGCCATTTTGCTTATAGGCCCGTCCTTCATCTGTAAACACCTGATTGATTGCATCATCCAGATACTCTACCAATCCTGCATAATCCACTTTGACTATGGAGTTATTGTCAGCGTCAACCACTTCTTTAGATAGACGAATTCGAGCAGCATCGTAGGTGTATAAAACCTTTGTACCATCCATAAACTGAATTGATTCTACTAATTGCAAGTGGTTGTAAGTAATCTTTTCTATTTCCTTGTTGAAATCCTCAACCATGTTTCCCATCGCATCATACTGATACTCAGTAACAATACCTCCTGATTCCATGCGGTTTTCAAAACCAAGAGCATTGTCTGGACTGGTACTGCTATCGTCTACACTCTTCAATTTATTAGAATGATCCTCGTATACATAGCTCAACTGATCTACCTGATCTCCGTCTGAAGTTCTGTTCAAGGATTGAATGTTGCCGTTATCATCATAGCTACCCACAGACATGGAATAGGCATTGGCATGGGCTGCATCGTTTAAAGATGTACCCGTTCCATAAACCGTAGACTTCAGTCGGTTTTGTTTGTCATAGACAAAACCAATACCGGTTTTATCGAAATCACTTGTTCCTCCAGGGTTGTTATTCGCATTCCACACCATGGCATTTACCATGCCATCAAAACGAGCAGTGGTGTTGGTGTTGTTAATGTTTTGCGGCGTTTCGTAATAGTATTCCATCCCAAACAAGTCGTCCTCTCCATCACTCAGGTCCGCATCATTGATCCGTGTCAAAGCACCCCGGATGTCGTATCGGTAATCAATGGATTGCAAGAATTCTATACTGCCTTCCTCCTGATGTACGTTTTTTTCTACCAGTTCACCGAGGATGTTGTAGTTGTAAGATGCCACCAAAATCCGCGGATCATCGTCAATCGTCTGATATGTTTCCTTCAACTCTCCATTGTGGGCGTACACGTATTCACTAAGAATGGTTACCTCTTCATTGATTACACCTAAATTATCTTTGCTGTGGTGTTCCAACAGCATTTGTTGCAGCTCTCCTTTCCAATCTTGCTCATTGCTCAGGCGATCCGTGCCACCTTTATGATTTTCGCTTATGGTCTGAACCACTCTCCCCCTGTCATCATAATACACTACGGTATTTAACCAGGTATCCGTACCCAAAATTTTCACTTTACTACCGGTAGATCTACCCGTAATCGCAGTATACGGCATGTTGGCAACTACTTCGTCAAATTCCGGTCCTGCCACAGCTCCACTTGCAAAAGTGATGGTAACACCCGGACGTTTTGCATACTTTCCGTTGTGTTCGTAATCACCTGTTGGGGGATCCTCCCCCGGCATGGTCTGTCGATTGTCCTCGATCAATAAATCTTCTGTAAGCAGGATATATCCTTCAGGTCCCCAACCAAAGTGATCAAAGCCTGTCGGGTTTGTTAAACCAAAATCGTGTCCTTCAGCATCCCATCCTGATACGTTTAGAAAATCATAGTTGTCAAAATAGTTGACTGTGTAGGTAATCATTTGGTCAGCTCCTGCATAATCCGAGGATTTCGGGAAGGCAGTATCGTTTGAATATCCTTCCGCATTGATGCCATCCCAAATTTCAAACCTTTCAGTTGTAAGCGTGTCAACAACATTACTTAGGTCCTGACGTGTTCGATTATCCTGTATTTCACCAGACATGATCTCACGGTTCAGTGCGTCGTATTTGTAGTACGTCCAATAGTTATCGCAGTTCTCCCCATTGTTGTCGCAATTTTTTACCTGGGCTGCATGACGTGTCAATACCAATCTGTTCCAGTGGTCATACACGTATTCTACCCATCCTGCTCCTGGCGCACGTTCCTGAATGACACGCCCTTTGTTATCATAGACATACTGGAAGGCAAGCTCATCGACTTGTTCCTGTGTAGGTGCTGCAATGTCTGCAAGTCTTGGTGGAATCATGAATACCACACGCCCAAAATCATCGTAAACGTTGTACGACCCTACCCATTTGTTTTGATCTTCGTCAAACACCTGTGAGGTAATGGCAAGACCGCGGGTATCTGTGAGCGATCGAGACTGTCGCCCCTCAACATCAGTAACTAACGTAATAGATAACTCTTTCGCTCCGTACGTTTCAATGTTGCTATTGTTCACATAATGTCTTGGAAGACCATTGTGTACTTCCCACTTTATTACCGGGGCATGGATACTTGAAGCGTTTCCTGTAAACTGTGATGGATTGAATACATCGTAATAGTAACTGGTCTTTTTATCCCCGGAATGCCATGCTGCACCTGGTGCAATAACGGATTTAACTCTGCCACGTGCATCCCACTCCGTTTTGGAGTATGGTTTGGTGTCATGTCCAATATCTGCATGAGCAGATGTAGCAGGATCATAAAAGCTGAGTTGCTCTGTTTTAGCGGTACCTGGTTCAAGGTATTCACCCGGAACCGGCTTTACTTCCATATAAGGCAGGTAAGAATATTCTTCCCTTCCCTCATCGTCATATTCACTGAACTGAATTACATCTTCATAGTTCGAACCCGCCTGGACCGCAATACTCACACTCGGTCTGCCCAATCCATCAGAGTAGGCATACGAAGTGGCCTTATCATCCGTGTCTAGAATCGAAAGCTCGTATTCGGAGCTTACAGGCACCAATGGAACTTCGGTTCTCACAAAGTTTTGATCCATCGATGGAGGGATGTTACAGTTGGTGTAGAAGCTGAATGAAACCTGGTTAGTCTCATGATCTGTCGTAGTACACGGCTGATCGTATCTTACGAAATAGCTATATCCTTGCTGCACATTGATGGACTTTGTATCAGAAATCTGACCAAAATCAATTTCGCTTGCCCCCTTTACTCCAATCAAATGGGTACCATCGGTATTTACCCCTGCAGCCGGAGTATAAGTAAACTCCAGGTATTCTTCCGGGCAAATCGTTTCACCAGTTGCTGAAAGTGTCCCAATATCTGTTATGATACTGTATGCTGTCAACGTAATCGGATCGGAATCAAACCAGTCGCCTCCATTTGATCGAACTTGTCGTCTGATCTGAGTATCCGAATTCAATGGTTGAGACGTAGCATAGTTTTGGAAGCCGGCACCTGTTACCAAGGATATCCAATTAGATCCGTTATAGAATTGCCAACGGTATTCGTAGGCTCCATTGCCTCCACTTGCCGGAGTACCGTCTATTTGTCCCGGCACATCACCCGCACAGACGGTGCCTGTAAAGGAAATTGATCCCGGCTTTACTATCGGATCAACGGTGATCGGTGCAGAAAACTCAGACTCTGTAACTGCACTATATGCCTTAACTCGGTAGTAATAGGTAGTTCCATCTACTAATCCAGTAATTAGTTTGCTACTATGCGCAGCACCTTGAAAAGCGTACTCAGCCAACACGCTAGAAAAATCTGCAACATTCGAAAGTTGGAGGGTATAAGCCGTAGCACCTAAAATAGGTTGCCAGTTCGCAGTAAAAGATGTTTCTGATAAATTCGTTTCTTCCAACACCACAGGCACTTGCATCGCGGAATTAGCAAGGATCTGTTGGGAAAAGGTTGAAGAAATATCCTCACCTACCGCTTGAACTTTGTAGTAATATTGAGTTCCGGTAAACAATCCACTAATATCTTCTGAATTGCTTGTTACTATTTTAGGATTATAGCCAGGTATCACATTTCCTTCAGTGTAGTCACTATATGTTGCTGATACCCACAATCTATAAGATTGGGCACCAGGCACAGCGTCCCAATTTGCGGTAAAGCCATCCGCGACCGGATTACTTGCAGCTGTGGCAGTAGGAATGTCTATGGTAGTCGATACTGTTTTAGGAGCTGAATACACTGAAGTCTCAGAAGTCCCAACTGCCTTGATTCGGAACGAATATCTTTTACCTATTTCAAGACCAGTTAAGTCTATGCTGTTACTTGCTACCGATAAATCATCATATCCGGTTAGCAGGTTAGCCGATGAGAAATCATCAACAACTTTGCTCACCTGAAGCAAGTATGAATCCGCATCTGGATGAGCATCCCAATTCAGTGTGAATCCGGTATTTGTTCTATTAGATTCTGATGCTGTTGCCGGTGGATCAATGGTGGTGTTGGCTGTAATCTCATCTAATGAATATCCGGAAGCAATATCCGGACCTCTAGATTTAACCTTATAATAATAGGTTTTACCAGAAGGAAGGCCCGTAACATTTGCACTTGTCGTAGAATATGAAGTGCCATCGTATCCTGCAACCAAGTTTGCAGCACTGTAATCACCACTTACCGTAGTTACGTATAATAGATATGTTAATGCGCCTGTAACCGGGCTCCAATTTGCAGTAAATCCATCAGTTGTATTACCTGTTTCTTCAGCGACTATAGTCTTAGAAATGTAGGTATTCGCTGTTATTGCAGGTGAAAATCCAGCAGACTGGTAGTGAGAGCCAACAGACTTCAACTTGTAATAGTATTTTTTTCCTCTTGTAAGACCTGTCAATTCATGTGAGGTTCCTGTCACTGAATAGCCATCATAATTGGTTAAATGCGTGGAAAAGTCACTTTCCTCTGAAACATACAACAAATAGGAAACGGCTCCGGTAACTGATTGCCAATTGGCTGTAAACTTTTGATTCCCTTTATTGCTTTCTTCCAGTGCTGTTGGCGCAGAGATGGTTGAGTTCGCAGTAATTTTATTGGAATTGACAGATGTGATGTCTGCTCCTACTGCTCTAACTCGGTAATAGTATCTTTTTCCTGGAGTTAGTCCTGATACGGTACGGCTCGTGTTTGAAACCGATTTATTATTATATCCGGATACCATGTTAGTAAAACTGTTATTCGTTGCCACATCCAACCTGTAAGAAACTGCACCAGGTACTCCATTCCATCGTGCTTTAAAGGACGTATTCGTTCGAGTATTCTCCTCAAGCGCTATTGGAGCGTTGATTAGCGTATTTGCTGTTATGGTGTTCGAATTTCCAGAGACTGTACCACCAAAATCTTTAGCTCTTACCCGGTAGTAATAATTTTTTCCGGGAGTCAAATTCAGCACTGAATATACCGTTGGTGGAGGGTCCCCATCAGGGCCTTGTATGCCACCACTACCAGTATTAGTACCTGCAATCTCCACATTGTTATAGGCACTAAGTATGTTACTGAAATTGCTATCTTCCGCAACATCCAGGTAATAGTGTGTTGCGCCAGTCACTCCATTCCAATTGGCATTAAAGCTCAAGGTAGTTTTGGAAGTCTCTTGTGTAGCCACAGGAACTGATGAGTTTCCACCTCCACTGTTTCCGCCACCATCGTCACCATCTCCACCACCAATAGGATCTATTGGATCGATACAATCACCATTTGAATCAGTCACACATCCATCATCATCCGGCGGACAAAGGGAACATTGTGCAGATGCCTGATAGCATCCTAAAACAAATAAAAATGCAAGTAAAGTGGTGAACTTGGAAGTATTCATTCGGCTAGTCGGTCTTAGTTAGATGCTGATTTTTTTAGTAAGTATTGGTGGAAGAGTGCATTTGAAGTTGGATCAGCAACGACTGTTATCTTAACTTCTGAGGCATTTACGAACTCCATTGGGTATTCGAGGTTGGCTCCTTGATTGAAAGTAAGCTTTAGTAGGTTAGATTCTATCACCCATCGTCCATCATAGTATTGAGCACCATTGGTTCCCATGAGGAAGGTTGAATCCGAATTAAAAATGTACCGCTGATCTAACAGTTGTGTCCGCAGCTGATTCTGACCTTCTTCGCTCAATGTATCATATTGAACCATTCGGTCACTTGTAACAAGATCCAATGTTTCATCAAAATCAATGGTCCAGGTACCATGCAGATTCGAAGACTGGGCAAAGCACATATTCCCAGAAAGTACTGCCGTAAGCAATACTGCGGTTAGTGTAAGTTGTTTCATAAATAGAAGTTGGTGACTACAACATGCAATATTATCAGGTGATAATCAGAGAAAAAAGTATGTTACCAAAATTTAATTTTGGTTAACTCATTAAGCTATTAATCACTTAAATATTACTAAAAACCAATACGTCAGGCAGGATGATAGCACGAAAATAGAAATTCAGAATCAAATTCCAATTATCAGATGATAATTTTTAACCCTTATTGGGGATAAAGTGAATCGAAACCAAACAGAATTAAAGTATGATGTATTTTTAGACTAATCTAAATTTTTGTTTTGCTTAAACTAATTAATAGTTTTGCATAGTCACAAGGATTAGATTCGTGAGAGCATTATTGGCAAGTCTTATTTTACTATCCCTCCAGCTTAACGCGCAGGAGTCCCTCAAGGGAATTGTGTATGCAGACGGAAATGTATTTCCTGGTGCCACCGTGCAGTTATTAGATACAGACTTTGGCACGATAACAGCCTCTGATGGCTCATTTTTTTTAAATGGTATTTCAGTAGGCACTTACACCATTGAAGTACGCTCGGTTGGTTTTAAAGTAGTACGACAAGAAATACAGGTTCCATCAAACAGCTCATTGGACTTTTCGCTAGAGGAAAGCACGCTTACGATGGACGAAGTGGTTGTTACAGGAACCATGTCTCCTACTTTCGTCTCACAATCACCCGTAAAGGTGGAAGTAGTAACTGCAAAGCATCTAAACACTTACATCCCAGCCGCCTCCACAAGTGTTGTCGAAGGCATCTCCTTAGTCAACGGTGTACAGGAAGTTGTAGCCTGTGGCGTTTGTTTCACCAATAGCATATCTATCAACGGCCTTCCAGGACCTTATACCGCTATTTTGATGGATGGATCGCCGATTTATGGAAACTTGGCTTCTGTTTATGGGCTGAATGGCATCCCAAGTATGATTATCGATCGCTTCGAGGTAATCAAAGGACCTAGTTCTACACTTTACGGTTCTGAGGCTGTCGCAGGGGTGATCAATATCATTACCAAAGACCCTTCGCAGCAACCCATTTTCTCTGCTGATGTAATGGGCACATCGCATCGTGAGTCATTCGGGAATTTCTCTTTAGCTCCTAGAATTGGAAAGAGCTCCGGATTTGTGGGCGTAAACTATGCATATATCAACGACTTTGATGATCGCAATGAGGATGGCTTTGGTGACAACATCAATCTGGATCGTATATCCATATTTTCCAAGTGGAACATCTTTAGAAACTCTGGAAAGAAGTTTACGATTTCAGGTAAGTACTATTATGAGGATCGTAGAAATGGTGTTGAAGAATTTCTAGAAAATCGCAACTACAGAACGCTAAGAGGAAATGATGAAATCTACGGTGAAAGTATCTATACGCATAGATTTGAAGTCTTTGGAACTTATCAATTCGATTTCTCAGAGAATATCAGAGTCGACTACTCTTTGAGCACCCATGATCAAGACAGCTATTACGGAGCAGATTATTATAGTGCTTCGCAGGATATCATTTTTGCCAACCTCGTTTGGAATAAAGAAGTAAACAAGCATAACCTAACAACCGGTATTACTTCCCGCTATCAATCGTATGATGACAACACAGTAGCTACGGAACAAAACGGAGAAAATGTGCCTGACAATCAATACACACCCGGGATATTCATTCAAGATGAATGGAAGGTCTCTGAACGATTCACCACATTGGGAGGTTTCAGGTTAGATCATTACGAAAATCATGGATTAATTCCTGCACCTCGACTAAGTCTCAAATACAAACCCTCCAATTGGACCACGTTAAGATCCAATTTTGGCACCGGCTTCCGAATAGTGAACCTTTTCACAGAAGATCATGCATTTGTCACCGGTCAGCGTGAAGTGATCATTGAAGAATCTTTGAAGCCAGAGGAATCCTATAATTTCTCGCTAAATCTGAATCATATTTACACGATTGGGCAAAGTCAGGGAATGTTGGATGTAGACGTATTCTACACCTACTTCACGAATAAGATTACTCCTGATTACGAAAACGAAGGTCAGATCAGATATGCCAATACCGATGGATTTGCAGTAAGTAAAGGAATAGGTCTTAATCTGCAACAAGAGATGGTTTTTCCACTTGCTTTCAATTTCGGATTCAACCTGCAGGATGTTAGTGAAAATGAAGATGGTGAAAAACGCGATATCGAGTTTGCTCCCAGATGGACCGGGATTTTTACTGCGAACTACAATGTAAAACCCTGGAAAATGACCATTGGCTATACTGCACGAGTTACAGGCCCAATGGCACTTCCAGAAGTTTTCGACCTAAACGAAAATGGAGACCCGCTACCTAATCCACGACCTACTTCATCGGAATCGTTTGCTATTCACAACCTACAAGTAGCAAAAGACCTGAACAAGGGTTGGTCTATTTATGGAGGCCTTCAAAACATATTCGACTATGTACAACCATGGTCTCCACTAACAGGCACGAATGATCCTAATACCAACTCCGGATTTAGCGATAGCTTTGACACGGCATATGCCTACTCCCCAATCCATGGACGTGAATTCTACCTTGGCATTAGTTGGAAACTGCAATAATCAAAAGCAGTTTTTATCCATTTTTTGATAGGTGTTTTTCAATTCATCTTGCACCACCACTGCAAGACCGTCCGTGGTAGCTACATCCAAATCATCAGAGATTTTGATGGATTGATAACTCCACCCTTTAGGTAGATCTAGCCTATCTCCAAGAGTTTCAAGATCATCTAACCCGAGATCCTTATCCACTATCTGACTATACGACTGCATGATGTAGCAATCACCTTCTGACGACTTAAGAATCTGAACTGTCCTTCCTGCTTCAAAGTGAAAGACCGTGCTTCTTTTCACCTCTACCCTTTCGTAAGCCTTTTTCCGACGGAGCGGCATGCTAAGCGACGCTACTTTGGTCATTTCTAGTCCAGCTAGATTGGCTGCACAAAATTCGAGCGACTCCCCTCCTAGCTTTGTAGCTCTATCCATCAACATATACCTTGGACCATTAGCAATCGCCTTGAATACATCATTGGAATCTGCGAGTTTATCCAGATCAATGGCGTCCCAAGTCTCCTGCGAACAGGTGTTGCACCTCATCGTAGAGTACACATCAACCTCCAACTTAACACCTTTGAAATCTGCGAGAAGAATCTCACAGTATCTCATATTATAAAGTGGACCAGTCGTTTCCTTTTTCACTTCCTCTTCTTTAGGATCTCCACCTTGTAGAGTAATCCCCAGTAGCACTATGCTAATTATTTCTTGCATCATCATAACTTTTTCATAAAAGAACGAGCTATTGCGTGTCACAATAACAGATTTGATGCAGAGGCAGCTATTTTCAAAACTCAGGCTGACAATTCAACACTCAATTTCTTGGAATAAACGAAAAAGACGATCCAAAAGACCGCCTTTTCAAACATTAAATAGTCAAACGTATCTTATTCTCGAACAACCGTAAATTCTAAGCTATCCACCGCAAATGCTGTGAATATGCCCAGTCCATTGTTAATATTTGAAGGTGGTTCATTTAGGTCTCGTGAATCTTGAGTTGCACTATTGAAGAGCTCCACATACTCTTCATTTACACTGTAGACCTTGGCTACATGTCTACCATATGTTTCTAAAGCGATACCGATAATGTTAAAAGACGTTTCTTCAGAGGGTGCTGAGATAAACCTGAAGGATGAAAGTAAATTCTTACTTTCCTCAGGAACCCCTTCGGGAATGATAGGATCTAGTTCTTCTTCTTGTGTTTCAATTACTACAAAATATGATCTACCAGGTACGCCATCCCACGTAAAGGTTGAGACCTCATTTTCAAACAAGTCAGCTATCTGCTGCCTCAAAGCAAAACTGAGTGTCAGCGTTGGAATCACAAGCTCTGTTCGGCTTAAGTTTAAATCAATCGGTTTTTCAGGAACGATCGTGCTTGCAGTGGCAACTGTTCCCTGATACTCAATTTCTATTTCATATGTTGCCCCTACTTGAATGCTGGCACCACTTTGATCAGCATACTTAAATGCAAGCGAGTTATAGTCCAAGGGGATCACCTCATCATTGGCTATTATCCTAACATCTGCATCACTGATTGGAATGTCTACCAATGTATCATCCAATCCGATCGTCTCTTTCACTTTTATATCATTGATGGGAAAGTCCGCGGTAATAAATCCCTCTAAAACAAACTGATCGGCATTAGGCCTTTCCAATTCTTCGCATCCCATCAAAAAGATCACAAGTATTATTGTTAGCAAATTCTTCATGTTGTCAAAAGTTTACAGAGAACAGTAAGTTTGGGGTAAATCCGAGGTAGGTAATCTCATTGATTAATGGTGGTGACTGTCCAAAGTCATATTCCGTGTACCAAATATTGCGTCTACCAAGTAGGTTGAATAAGGACAGCCCCAATCTGGCATCTGCCTTTTTAATTTTGAAATCGCAATTGGCAGAAAGATCTAAGCGAATATATGCCGGATTGAATGAAGAGTTTCGTGCTCCTAAACCTACGTATTCAAGTGTCCGACCATCTAGTAATTCAACATCGTAACGATTTGATGGCTGAGAAAATGGCTTACCTGAACCATAAATGAAATTGGCAGCAAAATTCCATTGACCTACTTCTAATGAATGGACCATTTTAAATTCATGCTGCTGATAATGTAGCGGTCGATAAGCAAATCCATCATTCAAATCGGGGAATGTATTTTGTATATCACTAAGCGTATAGGAAATCCAACCTGTATACCGACCTTGAGTTTTCTGAAGAAGTATCTCAACTCCTTTAGCTACGCCATCACCAATTCTGAATAGCTCTTCGACCGAATCATCCACGCCTCTTCTAAATTGAAGTGAAAACTCAGTGATTCCATCCAAATTCTTATGGTATCCTTCTACATCAATCAACCACGTATCCCATTTGTATGATGCTCCTCCAACAAAATGCTCTGCCCTACCAATATCAATGATATCTTCATCTGCCAGCAGCCAAAATTCTCTTGACCCTTCAGATATATTCTGATTCACAATTTGATTCGCAAATTGATAGTGCCTACCATAGGCCCCCTTTAACTTCAATCTCGGAGTTATGTCATAAGAAACATTGAATCTAGGTTCAAAAAGAATATCATCAGCAAATTCATAATTCGTAAATCGAACGCCAGTAGTAAGAGTCAACTTCTCTATTTTACTTTCATTGGAAGCATATGCAGACCAATATGTTGTTTCTTGCGAACGGTCCAAAAGCACCACTGTATCGTCCCGAATGTTGTCATATTCTATTTGATTGTTGGTTACTGAAAAACCAAATTCCAATTTCGACTTTAAGCTTATCTGATATTCAAGGTCAGCACGAACACTTAGGTCGATCACACTGTTGTCTTCCAGCGTCCTCCTATCACGATCAAAAATAACAGAGTCAGTCTGCGTAATTATTAGGTTCTCATCCCTTTCATAGTTGCTAAAATATTCTGACCCTGCTACGAGAAAATTGGTATAAATCTGCGGGTTCCATTGTCTTGACCATTTCGTAGAAGCCCCAATATTCCCCCAATCTGTCAGCTCTTCTAGCGTATAACTGAAGGCGATTTCTTCAGTTACATTATCAAAAAAATTCTGAGATTCATCTAAAAAATCTTTTCCGCTGTAGGTACTTAGCGTTATCATGTCCTTGTCCGAAGGTCGATACGAAAGCTTGGAATTCCAATCAAAGAAATAGAAGTCAGGCTCTGTACTGATATTGGTGGCATTTGCCAACTGATTATTGCTTAGCTCCTGATTGGACAAGCTTCCAATCAAGTCTTTGTAAAGACCGCCTTTTAAGATCTCCGAATATGACCTCCTGCCTGCGATGAACAACGACATTTTCTTCCCAATCGGCATTTCATAATATCCTCCAGCACTAAGTAAGCTAAGATTAAAGCCTCCTTGCCTTTGCTCAAAACTTCCTGTCTTACCTGTCAGCTCTACTACCCCGGACATTCGTCCTCCATATCTTGCAGGGAAAGCTCCGCGAAATAATCGAACATCCTTAACAGCATTCGAATTGAATGCGCTAAAAAAACCAAAGAAGTGATCTACTTTGTACACCGTCATTCCATCAAGGATAGTGAGGTTTTGATCTGGCGTTCCTCCTCTTATGAAAAGACCGGATGAACTTTCACTGGTGCTACTTACTCCAGGCAACATCTGCAATGACCTAAAGATATCGGGCTCACCGACACTAGGAAGCACCGAGATTTGTTTTGTTGAGAGCGTGGTAACACTTGTTCCTGCGGACGCATCAAATATTTTATTAGCGTTTGCAGTAACTACTACTTCTTCCAACTCATTATCAATCGGATCAAGTTCTATAATCAACTCTTGATCATTAATCACTTCGACTTCAACCGTCGTATATCCAACATACCTTATTTCGAGCACTAGCCCCTCGGTATTGACATTTACCAGACTAAAAAATCCATCCACATTTGAAACCACACCTGCTGTAGTTCCCTTGATCACCACAGTTGCAAAAGGTAAAGGTTCTTTGGTACCTCTTTCGACGACCTTACCTGAAATAGTGCTCTGAGCCTGCACATAAAAACTAAGCAGCAGTAAAAAGATCAACCCAGTTGATTTCCATATATTTTTTTGACACGCGTTCATTAAAGACTAAATAATTGTTAGTGCTAATTTTCTCATTTAACTATTTAAATCCGACCCATTTCTTGCAGAGACATACTATTTAACAATTGAAGCGTCTTAATTAAAAATGAATCATGCTCAATAATCGGCCCATCGCTTAAAGTGAGTAGCTTTTTCTTTACTTACAATTACTGATGTGTAAGCTTCAGGCTTTACCAACAAAATGAGCCTACCGTTAAAGTATGGTTCAATTTCAAAAATGGAGGATCTTGATACCAAAAACTGCCTATTTGCTCGGTAAAACTGAACCGGATTTAACTGTTTTTCCAGATCATCTAAAAAGAACTCTATCAGATACTCTTGCCCATCTTTCATCATAAGAAAGACGGCTCGTTCCTTTATATAGAGGTAAGCGACATCCACCACATTAATCATCTTCATCTTATGCCTATAAGAAACGAGAAAACTTGAACGATACTCAGAAGGCCTTAGCTCTCTAGCAACTTCCTGTATTCGATGCATTATTGATGATTCATCGTTAGATATTTTCTGTTTCAAATACTGTTTTATTGCAGTCTCTAAATCATTAGGATCTATAGGTTTAAGTAGGTAATCAACACTATTTACCTTAAAAGCCTTTAATGCAAACTCGTCATAGGCTGTTGTAAAAATTACCGGGCAAGGGACATCTATTTGATTGAAAATTTCAAAGCTAGAGCCATCTGTCAATTGAATATCAAGAAATATAAGATCCACATTCGAAGGTGAACCTAGCCATTCCACTGTCTCAGAAATGCTTTTGCAAGTAGCGACAATCTCAAATGAAAATTCGTCTAATCGAGACAATTCTTTCTTGAGACGATTCACAGCTGCATCCTCATCTTCTACAATCGCTATTTTAATCAATTTGGCCATTAACCATTTTTTAAGGGTAATCTTACCACATACATATCGTTTTCCACACCAAAGTTTATTGGACGATGCAAAGCAGTAAACCTTTGTTGCAAATTTCTTAATCCAACCTTCTCACTATGCTCTGGATAGGTTTTCACATTCATTTTATTAGAAACTATGAGATGATCATCTTCAAACTCGATACTAATTGTCAGAGGCTTTTCAACAGTGGCTTCATTATGCTTCACTGCATTCTCTACCAGAAGTTGCAGGCTTAGTGGAGGAATTAAACTGTCCAATTTATCTTCATCAATCTCGATGGATAAGTCAATCGAATGTTTGAAGCGTATTTTCAAAAGTCTCCAATAATCATTTAAAATTTGAAGCTCATCCCTTAGTTGAATAAAATCCATCTTTGAACTTTGAAGAACACTCCGATAGAGATTTGAGAAGTTTCGTATATACCCACTTGCAGACTTACTATCATCTTCTACTAAGTCAAGCAATGTATTCAGGCTGTTGAATAAAAAATGTGGGTTTATTTGCTGCTTGAGTGTTTCTATTTGAAACTTCAAGTTGTCTGATTGAAGAGACAAATTATGCATTTTGAGTTGAGCATGCATTTTTTGGGCTCTGAACACTCTTAGCGTAACGTTGAAAATGACTGTAGCAAGCGTTATCCGAAACATTATCAACCAAGAAGGCAGATTGGGATCTACTACTCTAAATGAGTGAATAAAACCTATAGCCGCAATTAGTAATGCATTGGCTACAATGACTGATGCATTTAGGCCTATCCATTTTTTCAATAAGAAGTCTTTATTTAAAAGCCAACGATTGTAGAACCAAATTCCAAGCAGAAACATGGAAGAGATGACATAGCTGGCAAGAATATAAACCCGTTTATGTCCAGTCAAATCAACAGGGCTATTGATGTAGCTAAGAGCAGGAACAAACAAGGCTAGAACAAATGGCAGGTATTTCTCGGCGCGAGACATATACGAACGTACCAATAAAATCCAACAGCAAAAAAAATAAGCAGGTCGAACCTGCTTAATTAATAACTAAAGCTTTTATAATTCAATTGAGGCTGCTCATTTAGATTAAAATCCGATTGCTGCTCCAAAACCGATAAAGAAGTCAGGTGAAACGTCCGAAAGACCGAACCCTCCGGAAAGGTCAAGTTGGAAATTCTCTTTAGCGAGATAAATTACTCCTGTATTGAACCTATGATCAGATACTCCATCTTGAAAAAAGCCATATGGCTCGGCAAAGACAGTGACACCAGTAGAAACAGCATATCCCAACACCAGCGTATAAAACGTCTGAGAATTGTCTTGAGGAAATGCCATTCCCAGATTATAGCCTAGAGAAAGTGACTCAGACAATGTGTTTGAAAAATTTAAACGTAATTCTGGAATCGTCTCTCCTGGCTTGAAAGCCTCCTCCCCATTATTTAGTGTCACCTGGCCTATTACACTTATTTGAGGTACTGCACCATTTTCTTCTACTAGATGAACCTTGGTACCGATAGTTAATGGTGATAGTCCACTAACTTTAGAATCATCCAGGTCGCTGCTTACTTGATTGATATTTTGCGTAATTCTGATTTCAACACCGTCAATCACTCCGTAGCGAAGAAGCAGGTTCGCCAAAGTAATGTTGGTAAAATCTCCCGCCTTCTCAGACACAAAACCATATTCAACCAAAAGATCACCTTTAGCTTGAACCGCTGATGCTGCTGATTGTGTTGGACGATCAGTTACAATTGAATTGGAATCTTGAGCTATCGATGACATAGCACTCGAGAGCATAAAAATTGCGATTAGTTTTCTCATACCACAAAACTACGCCCTTGAGATTGCTCTTACAATCATCACTATCACCGCACCTAAAAACATCAAGATAGAAATCTTATTGATGGTGTGCATTGCTCTCAGGTTGAAGCTCTTTGGGCGATTCGGATCTTTCTTTCTAAAGAAATATGTGAGCACCTCTGTGAAGTCAAAGTAATTGACTTTTTCTTTTTCTTGATTTTTCTTCTCGATCATATCTACACTATTAACCATCAAAGTTATAAAAGTGTTCTAGAAGCTAACCTTCTTCACGGATATCATGATGTCTTGATTTCTTCCCCTATCGTCACTGCAAGAAATCTTAATTTTTCCTTCTGATGGAGTAAAGTAAAGCTCTTCGTTTCTAGAAACAGCCTTAAAAAATTCATCGTTGATGTACCAGTAATATTTTGTCGCATTGGAAGGTGATTGTGCCTTCAGCTGTATTTGTTTTTCATCATTGGCATCTACATAGTATTCCAGGCGATCGACCGGAGATATTATTTCCAATCCTTGATTTGGAAATACGCGCTCACAAAATTTATAATGTGGCGGAATTTCAGAGAAAGTGATTTTCTCATTTTTAAAATAATCCAACATCTCAGCAGAATGATTCGGATATAGTGCTTCTATATGCTTACCTGCATCCTTGATACAAGTCATACAATAACTCACAGAAGAATCTGGACTAACTAGTACGGGTTTTAAATGTTGACACAGTGTAGGTCTCGTTACTCCTTCTATCACATGATCAGCGACCGTATGGGTACAAAAAGAATTTGGTTGCAGTCCTGTCTCGTCGCATACTAGTACACGATCAACGCCAGATGGCCTTTTGTACCAATCGTAAGTGGAGATATCGGTTATCGCATTGAAAACATCAAAAAGAATGGGCGCTGCCACACCTACGCCGGAAAGTTCTGGCGCACCTTCACCCGAAAAATTCCCTGCCCATACACCAATGGTATATTTTTGATTGTATCCAATGCTCCAGGCATCACGTCTTCCAAACGATGTTCCAGTCTTCCACGCTATTTTAGGACGATTGGGGTTGTCTTTCCAACTATCAGGCAAATCTGGTCGTGTTACTTCTGTTAAGATTTCTGTCAAAATGTAAGCCGCCTCTTCTGAAATAATTTCACTGCTATACGATGTTGAGTCATTATCATCAAAATACGTTAAAGGTTTAAAATCTCCCTTTGTGGCAAATGAAGAGTAGAGTCCTGTAAGCTCTTCCAGGGATACTCCACACCCTCCTAGAATCACTGAAAGTCCTAACCGATTTTTCGTTTTTTCAATCGTCCTAAACTTGGATCTAATTAGCGGCTCAATAAACGCTGAAACTCCGTAATCATTCAGCAGATTTACTGCAGGCACATTCAAAGACTGCTTTAGCGCCTCTTCAGAAGATATCCAACCATTAAAGGTGTTATCGTAATTCTCTGGAATGTATCCACCAAAATTCATTTCAACATCTGCAATTCTCCTTTTAGGAGTCAGTGTTCCTTTATCATAATGAAGCGCATATAACAGTGGCTTTAATGTACTACCAGGAGATCTTATGGCATTAACCCCATCAACTTGACCAGCACTGGACTCGTCATAAAAGTTGGCCGAACCAACGTAACTGATAACTTGCCTTGATTCATTATCTACCACAATTATTGAGGTGTTGGTTACATTCAAATACCTCAACCTGTTGATATGTGTTTTTGCTATTTCTTCTAACTTCTTTTGATTTTCAAAATGCACATAGGTTTTTATAACGTTGCTTTTAACTTCCGATTTTAGCCTTCGAGAAAGGTGCGGTGCGTGCTTCGGCAACTCCCGTCTCTTTGGTTTCAATTCTTCAGTAAAGGCAAGATCAATAATATGCGTTTGAAAAACGTTTGCAGCTTTAAACCGCTCAAGCCATTCATCCTTTGCTTGATTTATTGGATCACTACTTTTCTTAATGGACAATGAACTTGGACGATTTGGGATAGCTACAATACCAGCCAATTCAGCAAGACTTAACAGTGTTGGATCTTTTCCAAAATAGATATGGGAAGCAGACTTCACTCCTTCAATATTCCCACCATATGGAAGTAGATTCAGGTAGAGTCGCAGTATATCGTCCTTACTGTAGTGATATTCCAGTTGCAAGGCATTAAACATCTCGACAATCTTATTGCCATACGTACGCTCTTTAGGATTAAGTAGTCTAGCCAATTGCATCGTAATGGTCGATGCTCCCGATTTCCTCTTTCCGCTAGAAATATTTTGAAAGAACGCCCGAAATATTGAAATAGGATTAACCCCAGGATGCGAATAGAAATACTGATCTTCTTTAAAGAGTATTGCTTTTTTAAGATCTGCCGTTATTTCAGAGCTATCAAGATAAAGCCGCCATTTATCATCAGAAGATAGATAAGCGTTAAGAATATTGTCATTATCGTCTACAATGAGTGTGGAATACGACACCTCATTTTCAAAGGGATAGACATAATCTAATAGTAGAAAGATCAGGAAAAGAGAGGTGATAAATAGCACTCCAAAAGAGACTATTCTAATTAGACTATTTCGAAAATATGTTGATATTTTCCTAAACTTCATCTTGCCTTTAAGAGGTTTGATTTTAATATTATTTACATTGCTCACACCTAACTAACTACACACGTATATGCCGATTCATCTTAACTACCAATCCGATCGAATTAAGATTCTTAAAAATGTATTTCTAACTGTACTTGTAGCATCGTTCATATTTTCATGCAGCAATAAAAACAAGGTTGAAATTTCTTACAAGAACTTTGGTGAAGAAGTGAATACAACACAAAACTTCACTATTGAATTTTCACAAAATGTAGCAGATGAAAGCTGGCTTAATCAATGGGACAGCACCCAATTTATCAAGTTTGAACCTCCTATCGAGGGCGTATTCAATTGGCAGTCACCAAGCACCTTAGTTTTCTCCCCCTCCAAAAAATTGCCACCAGCAACAACCATAAGTGGTGTGGTCACTAAAAACATATTCCCTGAAGGAACAGATTATTCACTTGGCGACGATATTTCATTTTCATTCACCACAACGTCATTAAGCGTTTATAGAATTGCTTCATACTGGGCAAGGTTAGATAAAAAATCAAAAGACACTCCAAAGGTATTTGTTGAGCTAGAATTCAATTTTCCAGTGCCCGTTTCAGAACTCAAAAGCAAGATCCAGCTGCAATTAGGATCTGAAGAAGCAGCCTTTGTAATGGACACCAAAGAGGAATATGCTCGCACCGTCAAATTCTATGTTGATCAATATGAGTTGAAAGATTTAACAATACCTGTAAAGGTCAGCTTACAGCCTGGCATTGTCCCTTTTGGAGGTGATCAAGCTACAAAAGAAGAAAGGCTAATAACCACGAACCTCAACAGTCCATTCAACTTCAAGGTAAATAACGTCAGTTCAAATTATGATGGATCTAAGGGCATAGTTACTGTAGTGACTTCTCAAGCACCTCAACTGGAGGATTATGAAAAGTACATTGAAATAAAGCCCAAAGTTTCCTATGATATTGAAAGAAGAACCAATGGGTTTGTAATCACGAGTGAATATTTCGAAGTCTCTGAAAAGTATGAAGTGATTCTAAAAGAAGGAATCGAGGGAGAAATAGGTGGAATTTTAAAAAATAACTACCGAGAGGAATTCTCATTCGGGAAGGTGCAACCTACCATCAAATTTGCTAGCACTAAAACGCGATTCTTAAGTAGAAAAGGCTTCAAGAATATTAAAGTCCAAATTCTAAATATCCCGGAA